>JAZDKD010000475.1:0-2850 GCA_043803345.1 Pseudomonadota bacterium | reverse complement strand
TCCTGGTAAACGCACAGAGTGAATGTGAATTCCTTCAATATCCGCGCCACGTGCCCCCTTAACCTTCTCATACTCATTTGGGTGTCCCTGAACCATGGGTTGGCGAACTTCTAAGATTCCTTCTGCCGTTTTTAATGCAGTTCCTGAAGGAGCATCTAGTTTTTGATCATGGTGCATTTCAATGATATCCACATAGGGGAAGTATTTTGCTGTTTCCCTTGCAAATCGCATCATCAATATCGCTCCAATTGAGAAATTTGGAGCTAGAAACGCACCTACACGTTCTTTAGCTACTAGTGCACGAATTTCTTCAATTTCAGATTCATCCAAACCGGTTGTTCCAACGACTGGCACTACACCGGCCAGAATTGCCGTTTTGGAATTTTTTAAAACGGATTGTGGATTTGTAAAATCCACTAAAACATCAGCTCGTGACTCAATTAAGATTTCATGATCTAATGGACCTGTAATATCTACCCCAACTCGCGGTGCCCCTACAACAAACCCAACATCCATCCCGAGATGTCGTGTATCTGAAGCTCCCACCAAGAGGAGGTCATCTTGTTTTAATAGCGTACGGATCACTTCCTGACCCATTTTACCGCTTGCCCCAGCCACAAAAACACGAATTTTCTTCAACGGAAACCCCTCCTGCGATGATAAGCCAAAAACCCCGTTGCAAAACGCAATTCGGGGTCCAGCTTTTCCATTCATTTTATTGGGTATCCCGTCCACTGTCAAATTGAATCTTAACGAATTTTATCAGATTTATTATGCAAATCAATAATAATGACCTCAGAACCTACTTTTTTAATGGTTTGCCATGGTATCACCAATATTTCTCGTTCCCGATCCCCCCTAGCACCCCAAAAACCTGAAAATCCCCCGCGGGAGGTTAGAATGATCGCTTCGACTGATCCGTTTAAGGAAATATCAAGATCAGCATCCCCAACCAAGCCGAGTTTTGCCCCATCATATAAATTGATGATTTCTTTACCAGCAAGATCGCTTAAAAGCATTCTATACCCTCCCTATTTCCGCAGTTTTAACCAAATACTCAAGACAAAAGGTTGTAAAATGGCTAGTAATAAGGAAATGACCGCAAGTGGTTCAACCAGAAAAGCTGAATCACTCCACCAATTTTCGGGGATTTTCAGAAAGGAGAACAGGAGTTCCAACGAGAGGTAGATCCCCCCTGCTGTCCCCACCAATTGACTTAAAGCATTGGCCAGTTGGTTTGATGTAGGCTGCTGCGATCGCCACATCATCAAATACTTTCTTTCTCGTACCGAAATAACTACTCCGACGATCAAAAACATAACCCCAAGGGCTTGCATACATCACTCCCCCTCATGGGGATTGTATGAACAGACAAACTTCAGTAGAACAAAAGTATCCGAAAAGTTTAGATTCATCCTTCTGATTCTGGTATGCGTGTCCCTACATTCCTGTCGAGCCAAACCCACCCGCTCCTCGAGGTGTGTCCTCAAGTTCTAAGACTTCTTCGAATATTGCCTGAAAAACCGGCATGAAAACCATTTGAGCTATTCGATCTCCTGGATTAATTGTTACTCCTTGTTGTCCAAGATTCTGTAGCAACACTTGAATTTCCCCGCGATAATCAGAATCGATCACACCCACTCCATTCGTCAACCCAATTCCGTGACGACTAGCCAGACCACTTCTAGCAAAAACAAGCGCGACCACTTGTTGACTCGGAAATTCAATGGCCAGACCAGTTGGGATCTTAACACTCTCGCCTGGCTTAACTATCAAGGATTCTTTAAGATCCGCGCAGAGATCGACACCTGCTGAGGCAGCTGTTGCATATGTAGGAAGAGCCCTTGAATTACTAGCCATTTTTTTCACTTTAACATTTATAAAATCCGTCACCAAAAATGCCTCCTTGTGTTGACCTCTAAAAAAAGAGTAGGCATTTGCCTACTCTTCCCAACCTGTTTGATCCAGTAAATCGGATAAAACAACATCATGTCCAGCTGGCCCAAGTGTCATTATACTGATTTTGTCCCTTTGCCAAAGGCGCCCAATCAAGCGTAAAACATCTTCCAATGTTACTTTTTCCAGCTTTTCAATCACTTCCTCTGGTGATAGCACGCGGTTATACGTAAGTTCTGTCTTGCCCAAACGACTCATCCGACTGCTTACCGCTTCCAGGCCAAGATATAAACCACCTTTAATTTGCGCTTTAGTTCTTGCTAATTCGTCTGCTGTAATTCCCTGTAGCTTAATTTTTATTAGCTCTTCGAGAATGCACTCAATAACTTCTTTGGTGTTTTTGGGACTTGTTCCAGCATAAATGGCAAATAAGCCAGTATCAACATAAGTGGAATGATACGAATACACAGAATAGGCCAATCCACGTTGTTCCCGTATTTCCTGAAATAACCTAGAGCTCAAACCTCCACCTAATATGTTGTTAAAAACGTGCATTGCATAAATATCATCATCATCTTGCCCAAGACCTGGTACACCCAAGACGATATGCATCTGTTCTGTATCTTTCTTTTGATAATGTTCAACCGTCTGGCCAGTGGGGGTTTCTTCGAGTACTCGACGCCCACCTCTTTTGAACGTACCAAATTGATCAGATAGCTTTGCAACAACATCCTCGTGCTTTATTTTACCCGCTACAGCAATAACTACATTATCCGGAGCATAATGTTCTGTCAGGAATTTCATGATTTTCTCTCGACTTAAGGCCCTGATGCTCTCCTCAGTTCCCAAAATCGGCTTCCCTAAAGGATGCTCATTCCACACATGTTCTGAAAAGATGTCGTGAATCAACTCATCAGGAGAATCCTCATACATCTTTATTTCTTCAATAACTAC
>JAZDKD010000474.1:0-2327 GCA_043803345.1 Pseudomonadota bacterium | reverse complement strand
TGGTTTCGTGCCAACACCTGCTCTGATAATCAACGGAAAGATTGTATCTAAGGGTACGGTCCCCAATATCAAGAAGATTAAGGAATGGTTAAATCAGGCTAGTCATGCCTAGGCCGGCTAGTTGCTGATGTGTCCGGTTATATTCCCGATCTTTTATTTGACTGAGTTGAATGATTAAAAATGCAGGCCTGAATTTGGTCTTATATATTTTACTATTACGTCAAAAAATATATAGGAAAGGAAAGTTTCATGAGAGACGCAATCCTTTTGTTCAGTAGGGCCCTAATGATTGCACTCACTTTAGGGCTCATAGGTTTTGCGGTAAACCTTGCGTCTGATGACCCGGTTTCTTTGGTTTATATACCACCAAGAGAGATCGTTATTTCAAACGTGAAGCTAATCTTGATCGACGAAAAGGAAGCAGTGCGATATTTGAAAGATTCTGAAGCCGTATTTGTGGATTGCAGAGAATGCGAGGACTATAAGAAATCGCATGTCAAAGGCGCTTTGTGCATGTCTCCTGATGACTTTGACCGTCGATTCCCGGTTCTGGAACCGTTACTGCGTCCAGAGAGCAATGTAATTCTCTACTGTTATGGCCCTACTTGCGATATGGCCGAGAAAGTGGCTGTCTCGTTGGGACAGATGGGTTACACGAAGCTTATGATCATGAATTCAGGGTTTCCCGCATGGCAACAAGCGAAGTTTCCTATTGAAATCGCAAATGAAAAAGGAGCCGTGTCTGACGACATTTTCGACGGGATTATCGAAGATGGGACATCTTGCGTTGAGATTGTCTCATCGAATGTCAATGCGCAATTGAGGCTTTGAGCAAATGAAATATCTAACGCTATTGGCTCGATTATTAATTGGCGGCCTCTTTATTTACGCCAGCGTACATAAGATTTTTTATCCACTTGATTTCGCCGCCGCAATCCGCAATTACAATATGCTTCCTCCATCATGGAGCAACTTTATCGCTTTGACACTGCCGTGGATAGAGCTGGGGGCGGGACTTTTTCTAATAATCGGCATTCAGACAAGGCCGTCCGCTTTGATTACTACAGGGCTGCTGGGCATTTTCCTTGGGGCGTTGATATACGTGTTCCATATAGGACTTGATATTGATTGTGGGTGCTTCAGTTCATCAGCTTCTTCAACCGGAAGGGTAGGGGTTTACCATCTCGTTCGTGACGGTTCTCTGTTCTTGATTTCCCTTTTATCCTGTTTACTGATAAGGGAGATTTCAGCATTCGGAGATATGTCTTGATTGAGCCCACGGCGCCGATCGTCTCATAAGGCGGTGGGTAATGGAGTCCATCGCAATCAGTATAAGGAGAAGGTTGGACCCACTCAAATTGGTCTTTACAGTTGTCGTCGAATGCCGGCGGCATTTATCCCAAGTTGGAGGTATTTAGAATGAGAAAAGTACTGATGTTCATCACCGTGGCCTTGATCACAGTGGCGATGAGCGCCACTGTTTTTGCGGGCTGTGGCTGCGGGGGTGGTAAGTTCAAACCCGACACAAAAGCTGACATTTTGACGAAAGCTTAGTTTGAGCGGGAGGAGCGAAACACCTCGCTTTTTTTTGCTACAGTTAAGGGTATGTCCGCTCCTCCCTTTTCGGCGCGAAAAGGATCGGGTTTGGCAATATATTGATTTAAGTTTGTATTGAGAAGGGAAGAATAAAATGAGTGAAGAATGTTGCTCTTCAAACCAGAAAACGATGATTGTCGCTTGTTCAGGAGCGTCCAACGTAGGACAGATTTCGAACCAGGTGGCTGTTGAACTTACTCGCGAAGGTTTTGGCAAGATGTTTTGTTTGGCGGCCGTAGGAGCGCACATCAACAATTTTGTGTTTTCGGCTCAGAATGTCGACAATCTTGTCGCAATTGACGGATGTCCAGTCGGGTGCGCAATGCGTCTGCTGGAACATGCCGAGGTTCCTGTAAGCAATTACTTGGTGGTTGAAAATCTTGGGATCGAAAAGACTGCGGACAACCTTTTCGCAGCAGACGATGTGGAAAAGGTAAAGGCTGCGGTCAAAGGGGCTGGTAACTGTAATTCAATCATGGATGTGGACGCCCCCGGGCCATGTTCGTGTTGTGCCTGATGGGCTAAGGGCGGCTCGGGGTATATTGGGGAAGCAGGAGTTATGAATACTGGTAAATGGAATAAAAGGATCCTTGTATCTATGATGACCGCCGCCGGATTCATACTCATGACGGCGTCCGGAATAGTGGCATATGTTGTTCCTCATGGACGGATCGCCTACTGGACGGACTGGAGCTTCCTTGGCTTGAGCAAAACCAATTGGGCGGATATTC
>JAZDKD010000473.1:0-5761 GCA_043803345.1 Pseudomonadota bacterium | reverse complement strand
GCCCAGATTGGGTCATGACGGACTATGGCGTATGCGTTTGGATGGAGAATTATTTGTTAGAGATTCTCGAGACATTCTGGTGGGTATCTTAGTGATCAGGCCCCAATACGAAGCCTGATCATGGTAGTCTTATAAATTTCTGATCTATTTGCTTAGCAATTTCCGGAAGTGGTAACCGAAAAGTGCGCTGGAAACCGCCTCACCAAAAGATCTTCGGTGGAAAATAATAGCTCTGGCCAAAAGTTTCCAGTAATAGATTTTTCCCTTATCCAGGATGCCAAGGTAGAGAATCGACGAGAAGAATGCTCTTATTTCGAGTTTGTGAATTTTTTTGGTACGGGTTGGTTTGTATTCCTTTAGGAATTCCAAGACTCTCTTGTAATATTCAGAGGGCGAATATATATGGTTTAGCACAGCCTGATAACCAGCTCTGATAGTTTCAGGATCCATCTTTTTCGGAATAAAATTCAGCGATCCATCGCAGTTGTCACCGGTGCAATCAGCCAACAGTCTGCCTTCGTCCTTCAGTCTCTGGTAAAGTCTTGTGCCCGGGATGGCGTTGAGCAACCCTATCATAGCCTTTACCACTCCGCTGCTTTGTATGAAGCCGATCTGCCTCTCAAAGATATTGGGAGGATCGTTGTCAAAACCGATAATAAAGCCTCCCATTACTTCCATTCCATGTCTTTGGATGATTTTAACAGCCTCCACTAAATCCTTTGACTGGTTTTGGCGCTTGCCGCATTCCGCCAAACACTCTTCGGCCGGGGTTTCCAATCCTAAAAAGACTGAGTCGAATCCAGCGGATGTCATCATTTCCATCAATTCTTCATCATCAGCCAGATTGACCGACGCTTCGGTGAAAAGTGAGAAAGGGTATCGTCTCTCTTCTTGCCAGGTCTTGAGTTCCAACAGAAAGGATTTTACCTTGACCTTGTTACCTATGAAATTGTCGTCAACTATAAAACAACGCCCCCTCCAACCAATTTTATAAAGAATTTCAAATTCACGAATCATCTGTTCGTTAGATTTGACACGAGGTTTGCGTCCATTTAGTTTGACAATGTCACAGAACTCGCAATCGAAAGGGCACCCTCGCGAATACTGGATAGACATTGACGCGTAATAGTTCATGTTGATTAGATCCCACTTAGGCAGTGGGGTCTGAGTGATGTCTGGTCTTTCCTCTGACGTGTAAATCTTCTTGACCAAACCATGGGACAGGTCTTCAAGAAAGGGTGGCAGAGTGATTTCCGCTTCATTGAGAATTTGGGTGTCTATTTCAGGAAACTCGTCTGGTGTGCTCGAAAATAATGGTCCTCCAGCTACAATAGGTTTGTCCATGTTTTTGGCGCGTTTGATCACTTCTCTGACGGAATCCTTTTGAACTACCATTGCGCCGATGAAAACCATGTCAGCCCAATCTAGATCGGTATCAGTTAGCATCTCGACGTTCATATCGATCAGCCTCAAATCCCACCCCTCTGGAAGCATTGAAGCTATCGTGAGAAGTCCCAAAGGAACGTGAGCGGCTCGCTTTCTAATAAATTTCAGGATATGCTTAAAACTCCAAAAAGTATCTGGTATCTCCGGATAGACTAATAAAACCTTCATTTTTGATAAATCCTTTGAGTATTCGGATTCTGGAAAAATAACCCGATGATGAAGTCGCGTTAAGATCTGCGCTCGGTTTATCCGAACTATTTATACACGCAGGTCAAACTGGTTTCTGAACCTTCTGATAGGATGATACAGGATGTAGAAATCTTACAGTAATATGGTTTCAGCCACCTCTCACAATTTAAGAGGCATGCAAAAAGCTCTCCCCTCGCTAATTGCCGTAAGGTGAGTCCAGGAAGCGCAAAAGTGGAGATTCTGGTTTCAAAAGAAAAGTTGTATTTTCTTGGAAAATGGTTTTGTAAGATTCCAGAGTCCTCACAAATCTAAAAAAATCCACATCCTTGTTATAAGCTTCGGCATAAATATTGGCCGACTCAGCCTCTCCTGCACCCTTCAGAGATTGAGCTTTACCATATGCCTCGGCAAGAATAATCTCCTTTTCCTTGTCAGCGCTGGCGCGAATTTCTCTCGCTTGTTCGTCGCCCTCTGCCCGGTATCTCTTTGCTATTCTTTCACGTTCCGCTTTCATCCGGGCGAAAACGCTGTTTTGAACTTCTTCCGGCAGATCTACCCTTCTGATTCGTACGTCTATAACTTGAATCCCGAAACGAAGAGCTTGTTCCTCAACTCCAGTGGTAACCTGATTCATGATTTTCTCACGCTCTTCCCTGATAAATTCCTTGAAGTTGTGATTGCCTATCTCCTGCCGTAAACGAGCAAAAGTTATGTCATTAAGGCGTGCAATGGCCCCAGCATAGTTTCTCACGGTTTGGTAAAACAACAGTGGTTGAGAAATCCTCCATCTGGATACAGTGTCTACCGTCAATCTTTTTTTGTCCAGGGTTATGTATTCGGCTGGTCTGGCTTCGGCCGCTAAAATACGTTTTTCAAACAGGGTAAGATCCTGGATAAAGGGGGTCTTGAAATAAAGTCCTGGTTCTTGAATTATACGGATAGGTTTTCCGAATTCCAAGATTAATCCCTGTTCCCACTGCTGGACTAGGAATGCTGACTGGCCTACCACTATTGCAGCCAGAAAAACAATTATCAACAACTTGACCATAATTGTTACCGACCTTTCCTGGTTTGCGTCGTGTTTGATTCCTGGTCCATGTTAACCAGCGGTGTGGTTTTCCCGGTGTCAGTGATATTGAGCAACGGAAGAACGTTCGAATTATTCCCTTGAGTAACGATTTTACGTGTTGGAGGAAAGAACTTTTCTATTGATTCTAGGTATAATCGTTCCCTGGTAACTTCAGGAGCTTGTGAATATGCTGATAGCACTAGAGAAAACCTTTGAGCGTCCCCTCTGGCCCGTATAACTCTCTCGGCTTTAAACGCTTCAGCTTGTCTAATTTCCTGTTGAGCCAAGCCTCGAGCTTTGGGAATGATATCTTCGGAGTATCCGTCCGCTTCCTTAATGAGCCGCTCTCTGTCTTCCCATGCTCTTACAACGTCATGAAAGGCCTCCTGAACCTGGGCTGGAGGGTCAACTACGAGGAGACGGGCCTGTGTTACAAGTAAGCCAGTGTTGTAATCATCAAGCAACTTCTGAAGATAGACTTCCACTTTTTTTTGTATTTCCATTCTTCCTTTTGTCATCGTGTAATCTATCGTGTTTTCTCCAACGACCCCCCGCAAAGCCACTTCCGCTGAAGCTCGGAGGGTGTTTTCCGGAGCCTCCGCCCCGAAGAGAAATTTAATAGGGTCCTGAACCATGTATTGGACAAATAGTTGGACATCAACAATGTTCTCGTCACCAGTCAGCATCAACGACTCAGCCGGAACAGACCGGGTTCTCGTTCCGTCGCTTCTGAATCCTATTTCGGCTCTTCTAACCTTACTCACGTCAACAACGATCTGATTCATGAACGGCTTGGGAAGCCTAAAGCGTAAACCAGGATCAGTTATCGAATGTTCTTTACCAAACAGCAACACTACGCCTTTCTCTCCCGGGCCTACTACGTAGAGCCCTGAAGCTAGATAAAGGCATAATACGACGACAATTACCGCCCAAAGTCCCCATCCCTTCATAAAACGGTTTATCTTGTCCCTGACTTCCTCTATGCTGCGTTGTAATTCTTTGATCGGGACGGGGTTCTGGCCCGGCCGAAAACCTTCCATGAAACCTCCAGGAAAAGTTTTGAGTGGTCATCCTAAGTCGATTAACGCGACCATCATGGTTCCGCTCAAGTCTAAGGAATACCTTGGCTGCCAGTGTTATAGAAAGGACGTTTTCAGTGCAAAACAATCCACCGACGCATTAGGTATTCGTTATTCATATCAACAGAAGAGTTAAAGCGCCGAGGAATAAAACCGGAATCAATAACATGCGCTAACTGTCGTGCCTCTTGTTGGACAATTTGACAAGTTTCCTAAACAAAGGCGTCCTCTTGAGACGTTGTAACGCCACATCCTCAAGAGCCTTGTCTATCACTGCCACACCTCCAGCCTGAACAGCCAAGTCTAAAACTTCAAGCGCCTGGTTATACCTGCCTGTTCTGGCATAAATTAATGCCGCGTTGTAATGAAGCCATTCAGGCTCAAATGGCTCCTTATCGACCAAAGCGCGCTCATAATACTTCAACGCAGCGTCATAATACCCCATCTGCAGATTCAGGTAAACCAGTCGGCTAACCGTGTAGGGAGCTAATCGACTAGATTTCTCAATTAACTTATGAATCTGCATGGTCTTCTTTTTGTTGCCGAGAATTAGGTGAGCTACCGCAAAATCCGCAAGGGCAAACTCATCAGAAGGATCCTTTTCCAATCCTTTTCTGTAATGTCTAACTGCACATCGGGGCTGACGTTTCTTGTAGAGAAAATAGTGACCGAGATGAAAATCGACCTGAGCATCGTCCGGATCATTACGGTACGCCTGTTCGAATAATGTCAGAGCCTCTTTTTCTCTGTCCATTTCAAGGTACAGATGTCCCAATTCGGAAAGAAACTGGCTGTCATCCGGATTAACTTCTACGGCCCTACCGAGATAATGAAGCGCCTTGTCGTAATCAGACTCATCCAAATATATAAGACCCAGATTGAAATATGGGTCGCCGTTGTGTCGATCCAAGTCAATTGACGCCATAAAGTCTGTTTTTGCTTGATCAATGAGTTCCATTTTCCAACAGATCAGTCCACGATTATTAAACAGGTAGGCCCTACCGGCTTTGCTTAGTCGAATCGCCTGATCAATAAGTTCATGAGCCTCCTGGAGTCGGTCCTCATCATATTTGATCAGGGCTGAGTCGTTCAGACTGCGAACCAGTTTTTCCCTCTCCCACTCTTTTTGCGCGCTAAAAAGCAGATTACCGTTTTGAAGCTTTTTAAGCGTTTGAGGCTCAGTTATTAGGACGAAGCCGTTTACTTCCAACCCATCCTCCGCCCAGTTGACTTCAACACAAAAAGCGGGAACTCCCGAAGTTTCCCCGAAAAAACAGAAATAAAGCATCACCTGAAGATCCGGATCATCAGAAGAATCGCGGATGTCCCAAATTTCATCTGGATTTTCAAGTGTGAACGCTATCCACGGCCCAAACCCGGCTTCTCCAAATTTATCCACGGTGACCGCAAATTCGGGGAGCACACTAGACAGCGTCTTACTGTTTGGAAAAGTGGGAAGCAACGTCCGACGAGGTTTCGGAGAAATATCAATAGAATCAAAAAGTTGGTCAATATCCTGCGTCGCCATCCATTACCTCTGTACAAAATTCAAAAGTTGCGAGGTTCAATTAGCCAAGTGTTTCTCAAGAGATTGCAAATTGAAAATCTTGGTATTTCAAAAGAATAACACGCCCATCATCGGTGGTCAACGAGTTGCCGACGAATTGGATATAAAATAGAATTTGACCACATTTAACCAACAATTTCAATAAAAAGCCATCAAATGTTAGCGCTTGAATTGACATAATCCCCAATTCATAGCTATTCCAACAGCGACGATTGCCGCAGTCTCCGTCCTGAGAGTGGTCAATCCCAGTGAGGCTGCAACAGAACTGGAGTGTGCTAGAAGATCGTGTTCCAGTTGCGTAATACCGCCTTCAGGCCCTATCACAAATGTTACCGAATCTGTGGATAGGCGATCTAGGACTTTCCACAGAGGGATTACTTCATTTTGCATGGAAAGGTGAATAAACTTAGA
>JAZDKD010000472.1:0-11996 GCA_043803345.1 Pseudomonadota bacterium | reverse complement strand
GTATTGATTGTGGCATTGCTCACAAGACGCCGTCTTGCCCTTGGCGGCAGGGATATTATGCACTCCCGGTTTGTCTCCCTTATGACAGACGAGGCATCCGAGCTTCATGTGCATGTCCGGTTGTTGGAGAGATTTGTGTTGTTCAACAGTATTCATTCCATTTGCAGCGTGACATGCCAGGCAAATTCTGGATTTGAATTCACCTTCATGGTTTGATTGGGCCTGTCCATAGTGGACATTGTGACAACCGACGCACTGGGGAGCCTTTGGACCAGCCTTTTTCCCATGAGCGCTGGCCTGAATACTTTCAACAGAATCCTCGTGGCATTCCTTGCAATCTACAAGAGCGAGTCTCTGATTGTGCGGAATTTCGGGAATGTCCTTGTGACATGAAATGCAGGTAAGATCTTTGTGAACGCTTTCGCCGTATTTCTTTTCATCGATGGATAAATTAAGCTCTCCAAACACATATGGAGGCTTTGCCCTTGGCGGAACGGGCTTATCAGCCACGTTAACCTGATCTGCCAATTCCTCTTTTGACAGCTTCAGGATGTCCGCGTTGTGGCAACCTAAACAGGTCGCGTTGTCGACCTCCTCGGGTTCTGGCTTAGGCTGAGGCTTTGCTTCGACGGCCTGAGCCGGTTTTTCACTGTTCGCTGTGGCGCTGTCTTCCGCCGCAATACTGGCGGTGTCAAATCCCATAAAGGCAAATCCATATAATCCTACAAACAGAGCCGCCAACATTAAGGTGGATAGCTTCTTGAAACGCTTATTCCCTGAAATCATCTTTCAACTCCTTGGGTTCTCGTGCGTTGTATAAGTTTAAATCCCGCGAGAGATTATCGGACAGTGTAGAATTTTTACAATACTATTACATCTAGTTTCTGAGAGTGGTCAAGAATATTCAAGGACAAAAAAAAGGCCCCTTTGATTATCAGGGCCTTTCTTACAAAATAAAAACGTTTAGTTAAATGATGGCAATTTTAGATCATACAACTATTTGGCTTTTTTCTCGTGACATTTTGCACAGGTTACTGGACCGGTTGGTTTGTTTTCGCTCTTCAGTTGTTTGTGGCACTTCTGACATGAGTCGTGGTACGCTTTCTCCAGTTTCACTATCTTTCCATCAGCTTCGAGTTTGTGGCATGCAGCGCACTTCTTAACTTCCTGTCCTTCCTGCCAAACGTTTTTGCCATCCTTGAACTCGTGGTGACAATCAGTGCATTTTAGCGCTTTGTGCTTAGCATGAGGAAACTTTACCGGACCCTGTTTGAATTCCTTGAAAACATCACCGGAGTGAACAGTCAGGTCTCCCTCGGGAGCCTTGGTGGCTGCAAAAGCAATTCCTAGCGAAAAACACAAAACAACTAGCAAGCAAAAAAAGATCTTTCCTTTAAAATGCATGACAGAGCCTCCCGACAATGGTTATAGAAACGCATAGAAGAACCACGGAAATCCGAGGTATTTTTCTCCCTCTCTGGGTGAAATCAAATTAACACAATTGGCGCTACCGTTCAAACAATTTTTTGAGGTTGGGCGCCCAGTCTCTGGACTTCAGAGATAACCATGCCAACAAGGTCGTCGATTCGAGCAGATATTTGTGGGCTCAATTCTAAACTGAACGGGCTAATATCCACGGGTTCCACGCCGATGACAACTACAGATTTCGGTTCTCGATCCAGAAGAGCGCAGAGATTCAAGGCTTCTACAAGATCGCTGTCGTGAGCCGATTGTTTGACCCTGAGGCCCTTCGGTAAGTCAGATTTCTCAAGTCTGTACAAAGCGCCAGGCTGATCTCCACCTACAACAGCGTCAACTACAATAAGGTGATCACATAGTTGGATGGTTGACATAAGCCACAGTCCCTGAGTGCCCCCGTCAACCAAGCTGACGTTATCCGGAAAAACATAGCTCTTCTTCAATTCCTCTATGACGCGCACTCCGATTCCTTCATCTCGCAGAAGTATGTTTCCAACTCCCAAAATGGTTATTTTATCTGTCATTTTTTTCTCGAGAAAAATCCCTTTTTCTTGACCGTGACTTGTTCTCCATCAATCTCGGCCAATTGCCTCAAAAGTGATTCTTGTTCCGGATTTAGATTCTTTGGGGTTTTTATGTACACTACCGCTATTAGCTCACCTCGGCCTTTACCTCTCAAATGTGGAATACCTTTGCCCGGAATCCTGAAATTTTGCCCGGCTTGGGTCCCTTTAGGGATTTGAATCTTATCAGTTCCTTCAAGGGTCGGAACTTCGATCTCACCACCCAGCGCAGCTGTGGCATACCCCATTGGAACAAGAACCACAACGTCATCACTCTCCCGCTTAAAAGTTTCATGGGGTTTGACATTCAAATAAACATACAAATCCCCTGGAGGAGCGCCGAAATCTCCCGGCTCTCCTTCTCCATTAAGCCTCAAACGAGACCCACTCTCTACCCCTTGGGGAATCTTCAGAGAAAGCTTTTTGGAAATCAGCACCCTTCCTACACCCTTACATTTGTCACACGGATCGGTGACAACGGTTCCCCCTCCCTGGCAGGTCGGACATGTTGTGCTGATCGAAAAAAAACCTTGGGATCTTGTTACTTGACCCCTGCCGCCACACGTAGAGCAGACGGATGGTTGGGATCCACCCTTCGTGCCTAGTCCATGACATGCGTCACAAAGTTCATGTTTGGAAACCTCGAATTCGGTTTCTTTTCCAAACGCAGCTTCCAGAAAATCTATAGAAAGGTCCATTCTTAAATCCGGACCTTTCCGCACCCTGTTCGTTCGAGATCGATTCCCGCCAAAACCGAAAAATTCTTCGAAAACATCTCCAAACGAAGAAAAAATGTCGTCGAAATTACGGAAACCGGTAAAGCCCTGCTGTTGCAAACCTGCATGGCCAAAACGGTCGTAAATCTGACGTTTTTCCCCATCGCTTAGAACTTCGTAAGCCTCAGCCGCTTCCTTGAATTTTTCTTCCGCTTCCTTGTTTCCCTTGTTTCGATCAGGGTGGTGTTGTAACGCAAGTTTTCTGTAGGCCTTTTTGATCTCGTCATTCTCAGCGCTTTTTCCTATACCGAGGACCTCATAATAGTCTCTTTTCGTCATGGTTCCAACTCAAGCAGTTCTAATTGATTTCTAATAGTAGGCCTATTCCGACCAAATATTAATTATGCGCATACATAACGTGTTTGTCACCCTTGCGCTGACATTTTTATTTCAGATTTGACCTGATTCTCATCCGAATTCTTCTCACAAGGCGTTATTTCTCCTTGTTTTGTGAGCATATTTATTACGCATGCCCCGCGATACTGGCAATAAATCCGAGGACTGTGACAACACGCGCATTCCTCGCACATTCTGTCTCCATCTTTTTGGCAATAATATATTCCGGGACGGTCCGGGTGCCTGTAGCACATCTCCATTGTTAGGGCAACCTCCCATTAGAATGATTGTAATTTAACTGAACGCATCAGTGGGGCCGCAACCAAATTCATGAATTGCGTAGCAACACGAATGACTTTGTTTGTTAAATCAAGGCTGGGCAATGCCAGGGAATAACACTCAGGTCCTTTAGGCCTTTGGCTCAGAGCCATTCCAATGGAAATACCGGATGTCCAAGGCCAGAATTTTGCCATTATTGCAAGTCAGGCTTGTTCTTTAAACCTTCAAATAAATACGTTCTCTCTTTTTTCCCTTCCTATAGTCGATGTAGGAGTGACCCCATAATTATGACCGGGTAACACAACCGTGTCATCTGGGAGCGTAAACAACTTGTGTTTAATGGTCTCCTGGAGAATATCGTAAGAGCCTCCTGGAAGGTCCGTCCTGCCAACCCCTCCCACAAAAAGAGTGTCTCCTGTGATCACATGGCCATTAAAATAAAGGCTGATTCCTCCACGAGTATGTCCTGGCGTGTGAATTACCCTCACCGACTCGTTTCCAAAAAATATTGAATCTCCATCATTGAGCAAAATGTCCGGAGGAGGGGAAGGTTCAGCTCCAAACATCGCAAGCATTCCAAGGTTGGGATGCGCAAGTTCCGGAGCCTCCAGTTCATGAATTGCGATTGCTGCCGAAGTAGCTTCCTTAAGCTCTTTGTTTCCGGAGACATGATCAACGTGGCTGTGTGTATTCACGATGTGAGTTATTTGCTTTATCCCTCTTCCCCTGGCTCTGTTAAGAATCGGCCCTGCGGGACCACCTGGGTCTATAATTATGCCGACACCCGTCTTTTCATCGCCGAGCGCATAACAAAATATTTCAAAACCACCAATTTGAATTTGCTCTATTATCATAAACCTCTCCCAATTTTAGTAAATGCCGGAGGCTGGTAAGCGCAGTATGGCTCTTCGCCCATACGCCTTCCGGTCAACTCGTAGGCTCTGGCCCTGCAACCTCCACAAAAGCGGATGTAGTCGCATTTGCCACATTTGCCTTCGAGAAGCTTGAAATTCCTGAGCTCTTTGAACAAGTCCGATTCCCTCCAGACCCGACCAAACCCCTCATCTTTTATAGAACCGGCCTTGTCGTCAAAATAGCCACACGGCTGCACATCGCCAGTATGTGAAACGAACGCGAAGGATAGGCCACCAAGGCAGCCCCTTGTGTGAGCATTCAGTCCAAAAGTCTCCACGTTTACTTCTATATCCTCCTTTGCGGCCTGCTGTCGTAAAATTCTGTAATACTGAGGAGCGCAGGTGGCCTTTGTTTCAAGAATGGTGTTTCTTCCGATGTGATAGAATTCTAATAAGGTTTCCTCATATTCGTGAGGACCCATTTCCTCGCCGGACATATCCCTAGCTCTACCGGTCGGCACTAGCAAGAACACATGAAACGCTTTGGCTTCAAGTTTTTCCGCAAGCCTTGCCATCTCACGCAACTGACCTTTATTACGCCTTGTCAGGGTGGTGTTGATCTGAACATCCACACCCGCGGATTTCAATAATTCAATACCCTTCAAGGAATTTTCAAAAGCCCCCGAAACTCCACGGAACGCGTCGTGATCTGCTGCAGTAGGGCCATCAAGGCTCACACTAGCGCGTGGAATTCCTACTCTTGCAATCTCTCTTGCTGTTTCATGAGTCACCAGCGAGCCATTTGTTGCAATAACAGCTCTTAATCCTGATTTTATGGCGTGGCGCGCCAGCGGGAAAAAATCCTCTCGGAGCAATGGTTCGCCACCTGTCATTATAAGTATTGGGGTTCCCTCTTCCCTGATTTGGTCGATTAATTTTACACCTTCTTCAAAAGTAAGCTCATTTTCGTCGACTCGTTCAGAAGCCCCGGCTCTACAATGAACACATTTTAGATTACACCGTCTGGTCATTTCCCACGCGACCAGCCTTAATGCGAAGGGTTTCAAGTTTACCTCTTCTTGGCTTAGGTTTGACGAAGCGCTTTAGCCGCTTCCAGAGCGTGGTAAGTGATTATGATGTCGGCTCCCGCTCTCTTAATTGAAGTCAACACCTCAAGCATACATCTTTCCCCATCTATCCATCCATTTTGCGACGCCGCTTTTATCATCGCGTATTCTCCACTCACGTTGTATGCGGCCACAGGCCGGTTAAAGGACGACTTAACCCTCCAAATAATGTCCAAATAGGAGAGAGCCGGCTTGACCATAACAATATCCGCCCCCTCATCTATATCGAGTTCAACCTCTCTCAGAGCCTCGTCGCCGTTTGCAGGATCCATTTGATATGATCTTCTGTCACCAAATTGAGGAGCCGACTGAGCAGCGTCTCTGAAAGGACTATAAAACGCTGAGCAATATTTGGCTGAATAAGCCATTATTGGGGCCGATTCGTAACCGGACTCATCGAGAGCTTCCCTGATTGCGCCCACCCTGCCGTCCATCATGTCGCTTGGGGCTATCATATCGGCCCCGGCTCTAATGTGAGAAACCGCCACTTTTGCGAGTATGTCCAAGGTCGGATCATTGTCGACAGTACCATCGGAGATTACTCCGCAATGTCCATGGTCCGTGTATTCACACAAGCAGACGTCGGTCACTACCGTCAGTTCAGGACAGACATCTTTAAGTCTCTTTATGGCTTGTTGGGTGACACCGTCGTTAGCGAAAGCCTGCGAACCAATGGCGTCTTTTTTGGACGGTATGCCAAAAAGAATCACAGCGGAGACTCCACATTCGACAACCTGTCTAATCTCTTGGGCTAGGGTATCCGGCGAATACTGGAATTGCCCCGGCAGTGAAGCCAGGGGGTTTTTGATCTTTTTCCCTTCGATAATGAACAGGGGGAAGATGAAATTCGAAGCATCTAAATATGTTTCTCGAATCATTCTTCGGAAAGTCTCAGATTTTCTAAGCCGCCTCAGTCTATATTCGGGGAATCTCATTTCATCTCCAGGATGTTGAATATCTTCAAAAGAACCTATAGTCTCACTCGGAAAGCGTGTCAACGTGGGGAGACAACAATTTCTTGCGCCTGATTCTCTGGTAACTCGTCCGGAAGGAGGGTGAAATTTGAACTGTTGTGAGGTTAGCGCCGGAAACACAAAGATTCATAATGAGTCGCGTTCAATTCCTCTTGGAATTAGCGGCAGGGCTCTCTTCGTTTTTGCTCATCCTGATGATGACGTATTCATAACAGGCACCATGAAAAAATATATTTTGTCGGGTCTCGGAATTCGCGCGGTTTGGCTTACCAGCGGAGGCTATTTCGGCGGACAAAAACGCAGAGAGCAAGAACTAACCCGAGCCGCCTCGGAATTGGGATTACTCTCACAAGATTACGATTTACTCAGATTCCCTGACCTTGGACTCATGAATTCAATGAATAATGCCGCTTTGGAGCTCTCTGCAATCCTCTGTGATTTCAAACCTGACAAAATCTTTGTAACCGCTTTTGAGGGTGGGCATCCTGATCATGACGCGGCTAATTTTATTGTTCATGACGCCAGCATCAGGTCAGAGCTAAAATGTGACATTTTCGAGTTTCCACTCTATAACGGCGCAGGCTCCCTGCTGACGTGGCGATGGCGCATAAACTCGTTTCCACCAGGTGGACCAAGCCCACTCTTTCAACCACTACAAGAAACTGAAATCAATTGTAAATACAAGTCCATGAAGATTTACTCCAGCCAGTGGATGTATATGGTTCCAGCCCGTTTAACTAGATCGAGGAATTTTCTAACAAGGCATGGTGAACCATACCGTCTTTGTCCCTCTGACAGAGATCACTGCATCCCTCCACACAAGGGCAGACTCAACTACGAAAGGTGGTTCAACTCTTTCATGAGGGTAAAATTCACCGATTTCGCTAGAGCGGTAAAGAAAGCTCGCTCACTCTTATAAACCCCTTGAATGAACCATGTGAAATCTTAACTGACTCAATCTTCTTCGTAGTTGTCTCAGGCGCAGTTACCCAACATCCATCGTTGCATTGATCCCATGGATCTAAAATAGAAGCCTTGGTCATAACCTCGTCTTTCCACATTTTTTAACTGCCTCGTCCTCCGTTCTAGCGTGGAAATATTCCCCGCATTTGTAACAGTTTCGTTCCGGTATGTACTTTCTACAAATTACATAAACCGAGCCGCCAATTTGAGCCGGAACAGCGGGAACAAAGGAATAACCGACGAGAAAAACCATGAGGGCTTTCAATAACTTTTTCATCTTGCCTTCCCCCCGAAATTTTTTAAACAGGATTATCATGTGCTATTGTGGATAAAAATTTGTTTTGTCAAACATATTGATTAAAATACAAGACAATGAGAGTTTTTATTTTTCAAGACATAGCTTAATTGGAGTGGGAATTGCGAGATGAATCATTCTAAATCCGAACCTTCACCTATGACAAGGTTTCTAATGGGCAATGAGGCCATCGCCAGGGGAGTTGTTGAAGCTGGCTGCTCAGTCGCCACAGCCTATCCTGGAACACCGTCATCAGAGGTCATGGAATCTCTGACTAGATGGAAAAAAGAACTGGACCACAAAATGTACCTTGAATGGTCCATCAATGAAAAGGTCGCTTTCGAAGTCGCTTACGGCGCTTCCCTTGCGGGTAAGCGCGCAGCGGTTGTTATGAAGATGGTCGGATTGAATGTGGCTTCGGACCCGTTCATGAGCGCTGCATATCTCGGGGTTCGCGGCGGACTTGTTGTCATAGTAGCCGATGACCCAGGGCCTCACTCGAGCCAGACTGAACAGGATAGCCGTTTTTTCGCTTGGTTTGCAAAAGTTCCGGTCTACGATCCGGGGTCGCCCGCTGAAGCTTTGACCATGACCCTCAAAGCCTTCGAACTGTCAGAAAAGTATCGCATTCCAGTAATGTTGAGGCCATGCCTTAGAGTTTGTCATGCCAGACAGAATGTCACCTTTTCTTTCCCCAACGAACCTGTGGACGTCGGTGAATTTGAAAAAAACTGGACACGATGGGCGGCCACTCCAAAATTCAGATTTGTCCTTCATGGAGAACTAAATCAAAAGATAGAAAGTATCAGCTCAACGGAATCTGACTCCGCGCCTCATCTCATCAATGGCCCAGTGAAATCACGTCTAGCTATAATAACATCCGGCTCCGTGTCATCTCATGTGATGGACATCATAACATCTAGCCCTGAAATGTCAGAACTGTCCGTTTACAAGGTTGGCCTGCCTTATCCGATCAACCGCAACAATGTTCAGGAGATTGTGAATTCCAATGAGCGCACCCTAATTGTTGAAGAGACTTACCCGGTAATTGAATCACAGTTGTCTGACAGGACCAAGGCTTTGGGTCGTCTGTCCGGACATGTGCCACAGGAGGGTGAACTTGTCCCTGAGACGGTAGAAAAAATTATAAGGCAATTTATAGGAATCGAAAGTCCCGCTGAAATAGAACTAAAGGTTAAACCCAGAAGGCCCTCTCTTTGTGCCGGATGCCCTCACAGGCCCACTTTTTTTATGATCAAAAGGTTGTTCGACAAAGCCATATACACAGGAGATATAGGCTGTTACACACTGGGTGTTAATCTTTCAGCGGTTGACACATGTCTTTGCATGGGGGCCTCAATAGGAATGGCATGCGGTTTTTCAAAGGCAAACAGCGGGGCCAATCCGAGAAGTCCT
This sequence comes from Pseudomonadota bacterium, assembly GCA_043803345.1. Taxonomy (GTDB): domain Bacteria; phylum Desulfobacterota; class Desulfomonilia; order Desulfomonilales; family Desulfomonilaceae; genus CAJBEZ01. The sequence goes on along the minus strand of JAZDKD010000472.1, from coordinate 2,934 downwards.
ATTGTGGCCACAATTGGGGATTCCACATTCTTCCACTCCGGAGTTCCAGCACTCATCAATGCGGTTCATACGGGCGCCAATTTTGTCCTGGCAATTCTTGACAACAATATTACAGCCATGACTGGCGGACAACCAACGCCCGCCACTAGTTTTACAGCCGACGGGTCGGTGGCGGCGCCTGTAAGTCTTGAGAAATTGGTCAGGGGTTGTGGAGTGGATTTCCTGAAGGTCGTCGATCCCTACGATTATGATTCACTCGAGGATGCGTTAACCAGCGCAAAGATTTACTCTATAGATGAAGGGGCGGGCGTCTCAGTCGTAATTGCCCGTCGACCTTGTGTGCGCACCCTTAAACCGAACCCGAAAGCCTTGAAATTTCAGGTCGGCGACAACTGTGACAGGTGTATGACCTGCGTCAGGGATCTCGAATGCCCGGCGATAAGTTTTGTGAAAAAGGACAAGGTCGTCAAAATTGACGTCGATCAGTGTAATGGATGTGGTTTTTGCGTCAGGGTTTGTCCTGAACAAGCCATTTCCGCCCGGAGGGCCTGACAGTGGTTCAACTGATTCTTTGTGGCAGGGGTGGTCAAGGAATTGTTTTCCTGACCAAATTATTAGGAGACATTGCAACTCAAAAAGGGTTGGACGTTATTTCATCAGAAACCCATGGCATGGCGGTCAGAGGAGGCTCCGTGAACAGTCACCTGAAGATCGGGCCCTTTTGCTCGCCCCTGGTGAGAACTGGTCATGCCGACTACCTGATATCTTTGGATGAAACTGAAACCTCAAACAATGATCATTTTCTGAGGAGAGGCGGCATAGTGTTTGTGAATTCCGTTTTACCTTCCGAACTAGGCGTTTTGAGGGTGGACGCAGCGGGAATGGCGCGATCGATTGGACGGATTCAGCTTGAGAATGTAATATTGCTGGGGTTTTCCGTTTCCTTGGCTGATATGGGGGTCTCTTTCGCAGACATCGAAGCCAAACTAGCCGCTGAGAATCGTGAGGCGGTCCGGAGGGATAACCTCATGGCCCTAAAAGCCGGATTGAAGGCGGCCACCGAATTGAAAACCCTCACAAACTTGGCTCCTGCATCCTGATGAGTTTATCGGTTTGTCTCTCAGGAGTGGGGCCCGTTTTGAGGAACTGGCTTCAATGAGTTGCACGTGATACAATGTCATCATGAGTTTAATCCCGGAGGCTGATTGTGAAAATTGAAGAAGTCCTTATGGGATTGGCGGACAGAATTCTCGACATAGACGAGGCTTCCATGGCTTCGTTACAGGAGAAATATCTTAAGAAAGTGGCTGATTTTTCAGCTTCAAGAGATTGGGAAAGATCGATAATAGTTTATTTTATGATCAGTTCGGTTCGAGTCAAAAACAAGATTTTCAATGATCGTATAAAAGGCAACGGCCCCAAAGATCCAATCAAGCCTTCGAAAAATCTATTCAAAGTCATAAAATAGAGCAACTATTAATTCTTGTTCTCAACAAATACCATCATGTATTCAACATTATATGTATTTGTATGATTCTGGAACTTTTTTTTGATTTGATTTTCTAATTAAAAGAAGTATAATAAGAGTGTCAAGGTCTCGGGTGTTTTATGCAGGGGATTGAGGAGTTAAGGACAGTGAAATTGGATTTGATTTCTTTGTCCCGGAGATTTCAGTCGCCTGTTCTGAAAGGAGAAGCGTCATGCGGAAAAATATAAGGGTTGTGCTAAGCGGAGCCTTTGTTTTAAGTTTGTTGTTGGCCCCGTGGTTGTCTCAGAGGACTCAAGCTCAGGGTTACGATCAATACGCGTCTTCGCTGATGCAATCTGGGGATCAGGGACAGAATAGTCAGATGCCGCAGGCGTATTATCCGTATTGGCACAATTATCTGGACAATCTCCAGAGAGAGGGTGGATATTACTCGGTAACCGGCAATTATGGTAATTCCGCTCCTGTTACCAGCTATTATCCTTCAAATCCATCCAGCGAAGCAATGTCGCCCCAGGTCACTAGTCAGTCCGGCATGTATTATAACCCTCAGGATTATTACGGGGCTTCCCAGCAGCAGGCCTATCAGCAACCCAATCAGGCGGCATATCAGACATATCAGAATCCGACCCAATATACCCAGCCACAGCCGGCTCAAACCAAAAGATCGTCAAAGAGACAAAAGCAGCCCGCCGCTTCTCAGCCGGTCCAACAACCCAGCTACGCCACACAACAGCAACCGGCCTACTATCCTCCACAGCAACAGGGATATGGTCAGCAGGCTTACGGTCAACAGGGATATTCGCAGTATCAGCAGCCAGCGGCGGGACCACAGGACGCGGCGCCGGCATACAGCGCCGATCCATCAGTTCAAGCCGCTCAGCAAAAAGCCTACGAACGGGCGATAGCCCGACAGCGGGCCGCTGAACTAGCAGCGCAGCAAGCGGCGGCCACTTCGGAACTTCAACAAACTCAACAATTGTACATGGCCGCACAGCAAAAGTTAAAAGAACAGGAACAAAAACAGAAAGAACTGCAGAATGAGTATCATAAGAAGGCTGTAGGGGAAGCTTATGAAAATTTGAGAGAATCTCAGAGACGATATTATGACTTAATGGGTGTAGCCGCTGAGAACGCCAGGCAAAGTCAGGTGAGCCCGCAAGCCGCTTTAGGGCCTCAACAGCCTATGCCTCAGCAACAACAGTATCAGCCGCAGATGGCCTCGCCAGCTCAACCATCGTATCCGCAGGGCGTTCCGGCGGCAAATTACGCTACTCCAGGAGTAAATACGGGCGCCAGCCAAATGGCTCCGTCCGCCTATCCACCCGGCCAGTCGACGCCTATTCAGATTCAACCGCAGCAGCAGGCGCAGCAGGAGAGTTCAGGAGGCCTGTGGTCAACACTCAAGGAAATCTTCTCCCCTCCAACCACGGCGCCGGTTCCCAATC
>JAZDKD010000471.1:0-2371 GCA_043803345.1 Pseudomonadota bacterium | reverse complement strand
AATATATTACGAAAGACTCAATCGTCCAGCTCAGTGATTCCTCATTCTGGAGCCCGCCCGCCGTCGCATCAATTCGACAAGCGCCTCAAGGGCTGAAACGCTAGAGAAGCTCTTGGGGTCAGGATGATCCTGACGTAGAATAATATCATGATGAATCTATGACCAGCGGTTATAGAATCTTTCCTCGCCTTTTGAAACGGTTCAGGAAATTCCCCGAAGATCGCTCGAAATTTTGGATCTCAAAGAGCCCGGCAAGAAGGTGGCTGTTGCAAAATTTGAAGAGGTATATAAATATTAGTCAGGAGGTCCATGATGCTTACCGCCCGGGATGTTATGGTTAGGACGTTTCACACCCTTAGTCCTAAGCTTTCAATCGAAGAAGCTGCGAAGCTTTTCAAAAAAACCAGTGAACTGGAACAACGCAGAATATTTGGTATGATCGTGATAGACCAATCCGGGCGACTCATTGGCATGATGTCAATGTATGATATTCTTCTTTTTATTCGTCCTAAGCATGTTCAAGTTTGGGGCATGATGGAGGACATAAATATTGCTGGTCTGATGGAGGAAATTTGCTCCCGGGCAAAATCCGTTCTCGTAGAGGACATTATGACCACCGATCTTATAACAGTGACCCCAGATACGTCAGTTATGTTCATTCTGGACATCATGATCACGAAGCATATTCGCCGAATTCCAGTCATAGAGAATGGTAAGGTCGAAGGCATTGTATATCTCTCCGATCTGTTTTTTCGCCTAATTGATGAGTTGGCCCCATAAAGTATGAACTCAACGTTTTTCCCCACCAAATTTGATAGGGGTTTCCCATGCTTCCATTGGAGAAAAAATCCACGCTTCGAGATCTGCTGGTAAAAGATGCTATGCGAATCCAGGTCACCGGCCTGTCTGGCGCTCTCCCTATCGAATCAGCCATCCGGATCTTAATTAAGTACAAGGTTGGTGCTCTCCTGATCACAGACCAGGACGATCTTCCGGTTGGGGTAGTTTCCAAGACCGACGTTATGGGAGCCTACTATGCGTCTATGGCGCTTGATACGCCATTAGTCAACATCATGGTTTCTCCGCCGTTATTTTGCAATCCTGCGGATTCGTTGGAATCGACTCTGGAAACAATGCGCTCCAGAAGAATTTATCGGCTTTATGTTTGGAAGGGTTCTTCAGAAAGGGCCATTGGAGTTGTGGCGTATCCGGACATAGTTGGGTTACTATATCGTTACTGCCGTAGTTGTGATCAAAGTCTAATGAACCGGAGAAACAAGAAATTGGAAGGCGTAGATTCGCTTCGATTCAAGGTAAGAGATGTTATGACACCTTCTGTAACGTCTTTTTCTGAAAATGACTCTCTGTCGGAAATCATTGAAGGGTTGTCTGTCAATCATTTTGGAGCGGTCCTGATAAGAGACAAGAATTCAGCTCCTGTTGGCGTGATTTCAAAGACCGACCTTATCCTTGCTTACAAACGGGGAATCTCCCTCGAATTACCTGCCAGGACTATTCTCTCGTCTTCTCCCGTTCGTTCATGTGAGGAAATGGAATTTATAGAAGACGCAATAAGTCAGATGATTTTTTCCGAGGTTCACCGTTTTTTTGTTTACAGGGGTGAGCAAAAAAACATCATCGGCGTGCTTTCTCTTCGCGATGCGGCTAGACTTCGATCCGGATCATGCCTTGCGTGCATTAGCAGTCGTATAAAAGTAGGTTCGGAGCCCATCGCTTGACGAGGGGCAACCGGAGTTCAAATGGAAACAAGAACTGAGACTATCATCAGAACACTTTAATAAAATCGGCTTCTGCCGGGGATTAATCGAAAGAACGAAAGGACGATTCATTTGATGCGCAAGACAGCGCTTTATTCTAATAAACACAAGACAATACCGCCAATCGTGAAGAGCCTCAATAAATTTGCGATAGCCATATCTTTGATAGCGCTATCCTTCGCCTTGGAGTCGTGTGGTAGTAAACCCAATCAGTTTACGCCCCCGCCTCCGGACGTAACTTTGGCCAATCCGGTCGAGCGGGAAGTAACCACTTACCTCTACCACACCGGCAACATTGCGCCTGTTGAATCAGTTGAAATACGAGCGAGAGTTTCCGGGCATCTTGAAAGCATGCATTATGAGCCAAGGGCAAAGGTGAGGGCGGGAGACCTGCTGTTTGTGATAGAACCAAGGCCGTATCAAGCAAGAGTTCAATATGCCGTCGGCTCAATGAATTCCCAGAAGTCGACATTGAGGATTCGACAGATTGAGCTCGATAAATACGCTAACCTAGGCGCTAAAGAAGCTATATCCGAACTCAAGCTTGAGGACACCAAAGCCGGCCGAGATATGGCCGAAGCTGAATTGGAGAA
>JAZDKD010000470.1:0-9749 GCA_043803345.1 Pseudomonadota bacterium | reverse complement strand
ACCATTCCAACTCTATCCCGCGTACCGGTGGATGCATACATCTCGTATACCTTGAGCAATTCATCAATGGGAGTACCAGTGACCTGGGAAACTTTTTCCGGGGTGTAACGTGAATAGTGCTTTTTTAGGAGTTGAAACACGCAACGAGGATTTTGAAGCGTAGCGTCTCTTTCCAGAACGCCTTTCTTGTCCCGTTTAAAGGACCAGGTGGCCGCGTCATATTTCCGGGTCTTAGGATCGTAACCTGAAAATAGACCTTCCCGGAAGTCGAACTTGTCTCCAACGATGTAGGATGCGTTGGTGTATTCTACCACATATTCTTTGAAATACTTATTCTTATCAATGATATAACTGATCATGCCACCAAGAAAGGCGATGTCAGTGCCTGAACGTAGAGGTGTGTAGAAGTCCGCAATCGACGAAGTTCTCGTGAAACGGGGATCAACGGAGATTACCTTTGCCCCGTTCTCTTTAGCCTTCGTGATCCATCTCATTGTTATGGGGTGACACTCAGCTGCGTTGCTGCCCATGATGAGAAAACAGTCACTGTTTTTCATGTCCACAATGTGGTTCGTCATCGAGCCGCGGCCGAATGACTCACCCAAAGCCGCCACACTGGGGCTGTGACATATTCTGGCTTGGTGATCCAGGTAAACTATTCCCAACGATCTCACCATGGCGTTCATAGCCCAGATTTCTTCATTGTCGATATTGGAGCTTCCAAGATGAGCTATGGCTTCTACACGATTGACCACCTGCCCTTTATCGTTTTTCTCAATGAAGTTGGCGTCACGCGTTGCCTTGGCCTTTTTGGCGATCTCTGTTATTGCCCAGTCCCAGGATTTTTCTTGCCATTTATCGCTGAAAGGCGCTCGGTACAAAACTTTGGTCAGTCTGCTAGGATTGGAGGCCGTGGTTTGAAAAAGCGCTGCGCCCTTTGCGCAAAGAGAACCTTCATTGATAGGGTTTTCCGGATCACCCTCAATGTTAATTATCGTTCCCTTGCTTGTGTCCGTTGCGACCAGCAAACCGCAACCCACTGAGCAATGTGGACAAACGGACGTCGTCATTTTCGCTGTTTTCATCCTGTCGATCTTAAGTTCTTCGGCATAGGCCTTTACAGGTCCCAGATCCAGACCTAGAGACGACAGGGCTACACCGGCGCCGATGACGCCGGAAGTAACGAGAAACTCCCTCCGATTAAAGTCCATAGTTACGTCCTCCTTTCATACGGAAAAGGTAATTCGATTTTTGGCCAGCAAACTAGCTCTAAGGCGCTTTTCAGCCCCGCAGGCCAACTAATGACAGCGGTATGGCGCCGCTGCCTTCATTCGCTGCATTTTAATTATGTCTCCAGAGACATAATCTATCGTAATATTGTTACATTTTGTCCATGTCGGCCTCCTCTAATTCTGTTAAAGCATTGTGGATGTGTAAGAAAGTCTGACTGAACCAGACATATCAACAAACAGTTGGAACCAGCCTTCCCATGTTGTGCCGTTTGGGCATTGTATTGTCCCCCAACTTCAATACCCGGATATCGCCAACGCGGGATGTAAGTCCGATGGTGTCAAGGTAATCAAGAACGGGCACAGCTCTCAATCTCCCGTACCCAAGAATTTCGCTGGAGTCCTTTATAGTTAGACTCCCCTTCCGCTGGATCAGAATTCGGACTTTTTCACTTATCTCTTGTAGGGCTTCGCAAGTTAAGTAGCGCCCGTCGTTCAGTCGAACGATTTTTTTCTGGGCGTGCAGATAATCGAGCGCTTTCTGGACATCTCTCCATTGAATGGCTTCGCCATGTTGCTTGTGGAATGTCCCGACGGAAAACGACACATAGCCCTGCTTGGCTGCGAATTCCTTCAATTTTTCTATCAGTTGTCTCTTGTTTGGAGATAATTTACCCACAAGGGTCGGAACTTGATACCCCCCATCGCATCTGAGGAGTTTCCCTTTAGCGCATAGATCACTGAGCATTCTCTCAAAAAGAGATTCATCGAGCGCCGGGTCCAGGCGATAACGAATTTCATTTGCCTTGACCACCATTTTGTAAGAGTCTTGGACCAAAATTTCTTTTGTCACGTCCATCAGTCGGGCAATTAAGGTCTCGTAGTCATTCCTGGGAAAGTAACCCCGGCCTTCCAACACGATCAATTTTCGGGTTTTTACCTTTGACTTGACCTCCGCCTCAATTTTCTCGATAGGAAGACCACTGGAAGCAATTTCTTCAGCGGTAACTGGACGGTTTGCATATTTCAAGAGGAAGAGTTCGGTGACTTTACTGACGTCTTTTTCTCCAAGAGCCCTCAGATAGGACACATTGTTTTCCTTCTTTACCGCTCTAAACTTTTCTCTGGTTGTTTCCAGAATATTCCCGCCACCCATAATGCCGACGGAGTTAAGTCCGGAAATCACATAAGGATCGCCAGTGAGGACTGGCAAGGGTTCTTGGAGCCTCAACTGAACCAGCCCCGACTCACCCGGCCTGAGGCGATCCTGTTCCATTATCACTACCAAAGCCTTTACACATTGTGTCCCTATGTAGAGATTGACCCGTTGTTGGTTGACAAGCGGCGCCCGGACCCTTTGCAAAATCGACAGTTTCGCATTGAGCATACCGGCGGGCATGTAAAAGCCCGGGGCAACCAGCGCCATACCTGCGTTGACTTCCTGAAGTGATATTCCCTGGATATTAACCCCAACCCTTTGACCAGCGACTGCCCGACTCACTCTTTCGTGATGAACTTCCAGAAACCTGACTTTTGCGTCCTTCCCGGATGGTAGTATTTGAACGGTGTCATTATGCGTGATCTGACCTGAAAATACTGTTCCGCTAACTACCGTGCCAAAACCACTAAAACAACGAACTTGATCAATCCACATGCGAAACGGGCTGTGATGGGTTTTGCCGGCTATCCTCTCTGATTCGGATTCAGCGACGTTAACAATTTGATCAACCCCTTTTTGGTCATTTGCGGAGAATTGTACAATTGGCTTCCCATTTAAGAAGGAGTTCTCAACTGTCTCGCGAATTTCCGATTCCGCGATTGATATAGTTTCTTGATCCACAAGATCGGTCTTGCTCAAGACAATGAAACCGCCTTTAGCGTCAAGGAAATTCAAAACCGCCAGATGATCCTTGGTCTGAGGCATTACCCCGTCATCAGCCGCGACAACTAATATTGCCATGTCGACACAACTCAAACCGCGAATGGTGTTCTTAAGAAAATCGCTGTGACCTGGCACGTCCACCAAGGCTATCCTTTTGCCCGATGGAAGCTGCCACGGAGCAACGCTTGGCTCAATTGACAGGCCCCGTTTTTTTTCTTCTCCAAGACGATCAGTGTTGATTCCGGTAAGAACCTTAACCAGACTGGTCTTGCCGTGGTCCACGTGTCCCGCTACTCCTACGGTGATGAACTTGTCCATGGCTCTCCGTTTCTTTTTTGTAAACTAACTCTTCATCAATGACGCTCAGTCAAAAGTCAGCCGCTCATGGAGCAAGCATTTTGACTCGAGCGGCGCCAAGCTTCATATTGACCCAAGCAAACGTATTTGAATCTGGAGAGGGCAAGGGGAATCGAACCTCCTCCCGATTTATTAGATCGAGCCAACGGGTTTGCAGCCCGCGGGGTACCCAGTACCATTGCCCCCTCAACAATTAATTGCTGCCTTTGAGCTGGCCTGAGAAGAATCTTGCTGGGAAAGTCTTAAAAATGGAATGGCGTAACAAGAGTCTTTCGGCCTAGCCCAAGGCGAACCAAACACGGGTCGCCCAGATTAGGCGACCTCATGTATAGCCGAAAAACCTGTGCATGATCGTACTCCTTTAGAGCGATGATCCAACAGCCCTTAAAATACTTAGCATCGATATATATGATGTGTCAATTCGTTTGAATCAATATTTAATACAATATCAACATGGGATATGTGTCGTGTAATCACGATATCCCTCTTACGGCGGCTGCTATTTATTATTGTTTTCAGTTGAAATAATCGGAGGTCTGGCACGGTAAAGGGTCCGTCACATATTTGTACGCGTTATTTTTCTTGACATGATTTATAGGTTCATGAATAGGTATGTCACATTTATGGTATAGTTTATGATGATTTTATCCGACAAAATTCCCGATTAAGTGAGGAGAATGGCATGACAGTAAATTATGAACCTATGTGGAAAGACCTGGGTCTTGATTTGGCGGCGCACGACATGTTGCTGCAGGTTCTCGGCAAGGGCTACCAAGACATATTCCTGGCTCAAAATTCCCGACCGCAGGGCATGGATTACTTCAACTTCGTAATGAGCGAAGTTCACGGTCTAAGAATAAAAGAATTGCTCGATGGAAAAAAGGAAGGCAAAAAGGTCGTCGGTTCGTTTTGTGTTTTTGTTCCAGAAGAAATAGTGAGAGCCGCAGACGCTACTCTGGTAGGGTTATGCACTGGCGCAGACTTTGCCACCGAAGAAGTCGAAAAAATTCTTCCGAGAAATACTTGTTCGCTAATCAAATCCGCCTTTGGATTCAAACTAGGAAAAGTTTGCCCGTACATCGAATCAGCGGACATGATCGTCGGAGAAAACACCTGTGACGGCAAGAAAAAGTCTTATGAGTCGCTGGCTGAATTAGTTCCCAATCTTTATGTCATGGACCTTCCTCAAATGAAGAGTTCAGAAGGAAAATCACTACTTAAAGCGGAGTATGCGAAATTCAAGGACCAAGTTGAACAACTTACCGGAATAAAGATTGACACGGCTAAGCTCAAAAAAGGCATTGAGATCGTCAACAATAAGCGTCGCTCTGTTCACAGGCTATCACAGCTAAGAAAAGCTGACCCGTCCCCCATATCGGGTTTGGACGCTTTACTTATCAATCAGGTCTTCTTCTATGATGATCCCATCCGGTTTACTGACTCTGTGAACAAAATCTGTGACGAACTTGAGGAAAGAGTAAAAGCCGGCTCCGGGCCAATCCCCAAAGGCTCACCCAGAATACTGCTATCAGGATGCCCAATGGCGGTCCCCAACTGGAAGTTGCCATGGGTCGTGGAAACCAGTGGGGCTGTAATAGTCGGAGAAGAATCTTGCGTAGGCGAAAGAGGAACCCGAAATCTAGTTGATGACTCCGGATCAACAGTTGATCAATTGATGGATGCGATTGTCGATAGATATTATCAGGTAGATTGCGCCATATTTACGCCGAACCCTGACAGACTCCAACATGTCAAGGAAATGGCCTCCGCCTACAACGCAAACGGGGTCATTCATTACGGGTTGCAGTTCTGTCAACCTTACCAGATGGAGGCCATGCCGGTGGAGAGCGACCTGGAAAACGCGGGGATTCCAACGCTAAGAATAGACACCGATTACAGTATGGAAGATGTCGAGCAACTCAAGACCCGTGTGGAGGCCTTTGTAGAACGGATAAGTTAATTGAGTTTTGGCTCGAGATTTGGTCCAGAGGCCTGAGGATAACTCGCGGCCTCTCTTTGAATCTCGAGATGATTGTCAACATGTTACCTGAGGGGTTGGAATTGATTGTTACAGGAATCGACATAGGGTCCAGAACTATCAAAATAGTGAGTGTAAGCGAGGGAGACCTTGAAGTCGTTGTTTCTAAGAGAGTTGAAACCACTTTCAATCCTTTGGAACAAGCCTCAAGATTGATCAAAGAAGTTAAACCGGAAAGTCTTATCGCAACCGGTTATGGTAGAAAACTCGCACAGGAAAACTTTGGCGGTGATTCAATAACTGAAATTCAGGCGCACGCAGTGGGAGCAAAACATTGGTTTTCAGAATGCCGGGCCATTCTGGACATCGGCGGTCAGGATACCAAAGCCATCTCCTTGGACTCAAAGGGGAAGGTTCAAAAATTTGAAATGAATGATCGTTGCGCAGCAGGGACAGGTAAATTTCTGGAGTTTATGGCCACGAGTTTCCAAGTCCCGATCGAACAGTTTGGCAGTTTTGCCCTAGGCGGGGCAGAGGGTCTTAAAATCAATAGCATGTGCACAGTCTTTGCTGAGGCTGAAGCGACCTCTCTCATGGCTCGAGGTAGTCGTCCCCAGGATATTGCCTTCGCATTACACCTATCTGTGGTAAAGCGATCGATATCAATGCTCAGGAGAATTTCTACAAACGGTCCGATAGTCTTTTCCGGCGGAGTCGCCAGAAACCCATGCATAGCAGAACTTGTAAGGAGGGAAATCCCCGGGAGTGTTTTGATCCCGAGTGATCCGGACATGATAGGCGCTCTTGGAGCGGCCCTCTACGGAATACGCAACCAACATTAGGCCGAACTGGTTTTTCTATGTAGGAGAACTTTTTCACTTTGCAATGGTTGTTTGTCTTGAAACATGTTTCAGAATCAGAAAAGGGTGTGCTTGGAGCAGCAATGACAGGCATTAAATGACAGAACGTAGTGCTTTGGCGTCATGAAATTTGGCAGCCTCTAATCCATTATTGATGTGAGTTAGGAAAGCTGAACAAATCGGAGAAGCCTGCCGTTTCCTCCTCTGTATAAGGTATAAAGATCTGTGAAATTTTATTCCCCGTATCCCCACAAAGACCAAAGAGTCCTGTCTCAAATCATCGCTGACAGCTCTCCATGACAGTATTGAAACCCCGAAGCCATCTTTCACGCATTGTTTTACCACTTCTGTGCTGCCTATTTCAGCCACGACATTTAGACGACGAATGTTCAAGCCGTTTTCTTCCATTATTTGTTTCATCACCATTCTCGTGCCGGATCCTTGTTCCCGCATGATGAATGGCTCGGATGTAAGTTCATCCACATCTATGGTTCTTGCTCCGCCGGCCCATCGATGATTTGACGATACAACCAAAACAAGTTCATCAGAAACAATTTCCTGGAAAATAAGCTTCGGGTGATGCCAGCTAGCTCCGACAAGTCCGACTTCCACGCTTCCATCTATTACAGATTCGGCTGTCACAGATGTGTCAGATATTTGCAGGGCGATCTGACCTCCGGGATTAACTGACTTGAATGACCTTATTAGTTTAGGAAGAATGTAAGTTCCTGGGATTGTGCTTGCCGCCAAATTCAATTGTCCGGCCAACTTCCCCCGAAACTGTTCAACCGCCTGAATTGCCTCATCTCTTGTCTGCAGCATACTTCTGGCGTACTGGTAAAAAACCCGCCCCACAGGGGTAGGCAGTACGTCCCCCCTGAAACGGTCAAGAAGTTTTTCGCCAAGCATATTTTCCAACGCACGCAGGTGTTCACTGACAGTCGATTGAGCCAACGACAGCGCTTCTCCCGCTCGGGTGAAGCTCTTGAATTCAACAATCTTACAAAAAACTTCCATACGTTTAAGGTCCATGGTTCCACGCTCCATGAAAATTCTTCTTAATTAGTAGTTGATGGAGAGAATCAAGTCAATCCGTACTCAACGTGTTCATATGGTTCTGTGATTTGGTGTCATTTCAGATCCAATCCGCCCTATTTTTACTTGACACAAGGGTAAGAATAAATATAGGAATTTATGATGTTCATTATTGAGTATTGTTATGTATATATTATCAAGTTTTAGGTGAAATGGATACAATGGGTTGACGTAATTTTGAACATCATCGAACTATCAGGAGATTATTCTAAAATATATTAGAATGTTATAAACGGAGGAAGAAATATGTTTTTCAATCTCGATCGAAGAATTTTTATTGGAGCCTTTGCGGCGTTTCTAGTCTCGGTATTATGTGGCGCCATATATGCCGGAAATTTGGATCAATTCTCCAAACTGACCGGGACGCTTGATATAGCTGGCGGCACAGCTCATGTCCCGGTAATGAAGGAAGCGGCGCAGAACATAATGGCACACAATCCCAAGATTCGTATCACAATAGCGGGCGGTGGTTCCGGGGTTGGCGTCCAGAAAGTGGGCGAGGGCCTAGTGCAGATAGGCAATACTGGACGGCCACTGACTGACAAGGAGATTGAAAAATATGGTTTGAAGACGTTTCCTTTTGCCATTGACGGAGTGGCGGTGATAGTTCATCCGAAAAACCCGATAAAAGATCTCGAGGCCAGTCAGGCTAAAAAAATATTTGCAGGTGAAATCAAGAACTGGAAGGAAGCCGGGGGAGCAGACGCGGAAATTCATCTCTACACTAGGGATGAAGCCAGTGGAACACGAGAGGTCTTTTGGGAAAAACTCCTAAAAAAAGGACCTGTTGCCGACAAAGCCAATGTAGTTCCCTCCAATGGCGCTATGAAGGTCGCTATTGCGCAGGATGCTTCCGCAATTGGATATATGAGTATTGGGCACGTGGATTCGAGTGTCAAACCAATAAACATTGATGGGGCAGAGGCTAGTCAGGAAAATGCCCTCAATGGGACCTATGGTGTTGTAAGAAAATTGTACATGAACACGAAAGGGGCCCCAACTCCTCTAGTTCAAGCTTTCATTGAATATATTCTTTCTACCGACGGAGCTAAAATAATCCAAAAATATGGATACATACCGTTGTCAAAATGATACAAATAAACGCCTACTGGAGAAATTAATCGAATCTTGGCTATTTGTTGCAGCCATGATTTCGGTTTTCGCGGTGGGGGCCATTTTATTTTTCCTAATTTATTTTGCATTGCCGATATTTCATGGGGATCAATTTTGGCGAATATTCTCGTGGACTTGGAGGCCGTTCCAGGGTGAGTTCGGCATATTGCCAATGGTGATAGGGTCTGTTTGCCTGGGGGTTTCCTCCATGATTCTGGCTTATCCGATGGGCGTTGGCGTGTGCTTCCTCGCCCACGGGTTGGGGCCCAGGTGGCTGTCACGTGTTACATTTACGATTGTGCGTGTGATGACCAGCGTTCCTACCGTTGTCTATGGATTCGTTTCAGTCTTTCTTCTCATTCCGGCTTTGCGGGAACTTTTTCATCACGGGTCCGGTTTCTCCTGGCTTGCAGCAACACTGACATTAAGCTTTCTGGTATTACCAACTGTAGCCCTTGTTGTTAACACACAGTTTGAACTATTTGACCCGGAAATCAAACTCGCTACGACAGCGCTCGGATTCAGCCCGATAAAACTTCTCATCTGGGTGGTAATCCCTGCGAGTTACAAGGGTTTATTAGCCGCCTCCATTTTAGGGTTCGGCCGCGCCGTCGGAGACACAATCATTTCCTTGATGGTATCCGGCAACTCGCCCCAAATACCACATTCAACGCTGGATTCGATCCGGACATTGACTGCTCACATCGCTCTTGTGGTATCCACAGAGGCAGGTAGTCCAGCATATAATTCACTGTTTGCCGCTGGAATCATGTTGTTCGGGGTGTCGGCTCTTGTGAATGGAGGTTTGAGATTCATAAGGGCAGGATCTCAATAGACAGAGGGTTTTGATTCATGAGACGGTTAGTGGAAAAGGTTATCATTGCTTTGTCTTATGTGTCGTCCCTATTGACGATAGTGATTTTTGCAGTCTTCCTGGGATTTCTCGTTTGGCGTGGTTTTGAAACCTTGAATTTGGGATTGCTCTTTGGAAATGTCTCTCCTTACGAGGCGATTTTCAAGGGCGTTCCCGTTTGGGACGGTGTTTGGCCGGCGATGGTTGGCACTGCTTTTCTTGTTTTTATCTCGTGCGCAATTGCTTTGCCCGTTGGCATTTCGGCCGGCGTCTTTCTCTCGGAGTACGCCACCATTTCACGATGGAGATCTTCCATTAACTTTGGAGTTGATCTCTTGGCTGGCATGCCATCAATTGTAATGGGCCTTTTCGGTTTCGCCAT
>JAZDKD010000469.1:0-3411 GCA_043803345.1 Pseudomonadota bacterium | reverse complement strand
AACCGACGAAGAGATCGAACATGCTATCCGTCAGATTATTTCCAAAGCAATCGTATCAGACGAGGTAGTCGATATCTTCACTGCCGCTGGCCTGAAGAAGCCCGATATTTCTATTCTGTCCGATGAGTTCCTCGCGGATGTTCTGAAAATGCCACAGCGGAATCTTGCGGTAGAGTTGCTCCGAAAGCTATTATCCGGTGAGATAAAAACCCGCTCCAAACGGAACGTCGTTCAAGCCCGCTCTTTTGCTGAACTGCTTGAACAGGCTATGCGCAGGTATCAGAACCGAGCCATTGAAACCGCACAGGTCATTGAAGAATTGATCGCGTTGGCCAAGAACATGCGAGCGGCACAAGCACGCGGGGACGCATTGCACCTGAATGATGACGAATTAGCCTTCTACGATGCGCTTGAAGTCAATGATAGCGCCGTCAAAGTGCTGGGTGAGCCGACCCTGACCAAGATTGCCCGTGAATTGGTTGCTGCTGTCAGGAAGAATGTCACCATCGACTGGACCGTTCGAGAGAATGTGAGAGCCCAGCTACGGGTCATTGTGAAGCGAATTCTTCGTAAAAATGGTTACCCGCCTGATATGCAGGAAAAGGCTGTGGCGACGGTTATCGAGCAGGCGGAAGTGATATCGGAAGTGTGGGCGGCGGCTTAACCGGTCTGGTTGCTTTCTCCGTTTGGCACCCGAATGGGTCAATGGGAGTAAATGGGTCATTTTCCAACCTATAGCTATAATATGTCATCTGACAAATTTCTGATCTAGGTAAGGAATGATCCCATTCCATCCCATCAACCCATTCTCCTTTTCTCACCGGACTAGGATTTCCCGAAGTCTAGCGAGGCCACTGTTGCAGGCCCAAGGTCCCGCCTCGCTAATCTAACGCAACCTGGGAATTGGAGCTTTGATATGATCTCCAACTTCCGCTGAATGGTCAGGTGGTGGGAATACCTGGCAGTCATGGATGTATTCGAATGTCCCAGCAGTTCAGAAATCGAAACTTCATCTACACCGGCCTGTTTCAGATAAAAGGCAAACGAATGCCGGAGTTCATGGAAACACTTCTTCATACCCAGGCGTTGTTTGACCTCTGTAAACCAGCCCTGGATACTATGGCTGTAACCAGCAATTCCCTTTCGGAACATCGGGAATAACCTCTGCTGTCCCGAGGACAACATTGTCTGAACATAATGTTCAAATCCTCGTTCTATCAAGTGCGGATGGACTGGAATGACACGCCTGCTCGATACCGTCTTTAAGGATTTATCTGACTCATCGGCGCTTATATCGAAGGCAAGAATTCCCTCAATAACCTTTATATCCTTCACGTAGAGCTGACAAATCTCGTTCAATCGTAAACCGGAAAAAAGAGCGATCAGTGGAACCCAGAACCGGCCCGGATGCCTTTCGATCAGTTCATGGTCATGGAACTCAGGTTGTCTAATTAACACCTTCAACTCTTCAATAGTAAAAGGACTTCGCGGCTTTTCCGCCTTTTGCAAATTTCCCTTGGAAAACCGGATTCCCTGACAGGGACTCTTCTCGATGTAATGGTGTTTTACGCACCAGGTAAAGAAACTAAGAATACCGTTTAGAATTCGATTTACACGGGCCAAGGACAGCGTCTTATCCCATTGCCGGGCAAGAATTTCCTTTATAGTCAGAGATCGAAGCTGTGGGTTCTTCTGAAAGGCTGGCGGAAGTTTTAACAGACACTCCCTGAAATACAGCATTTCGGCATGGGTATAGGCGGTAACGGGCTTGTCGCCTATGATATCCAAGAATAAATTCATGCATGTCTGAGTTTCTTGCCGAGTCTTCTCCTTCCACTCCCCAGATGCCATTTTTTCGACGACAAAAGCGGGATAATGATTGCTGGCTACAGGAGCCTTGACAAGGGCGGAAACGCGGCTGGGTCTTGTTCTAAAAACTGATGACTCGGAAATAGCCTTCGGAACATATTCGGGGGTAATGAGATTAAAGCGAATAAGCAAAAACAATCGCTCCGCTTCTGCCTTAATGGATTGGTGTTGGGTCAGGGCAGCTTGATGATCTTTGGTTTTAAGAGAAAACTGATACTCCGTCTTCGGAAAGAAATGATAAAGGTCTTTTGGGATAAAGATACGGGAATAATAGTACCCACATAGTTTTCGCATGGTCCCTCGGTAAAATAATCGGTAAAATTATTTTCCAGGACTTCCTCGGAAACTCTGTTCACCTACCCGAAGATCTGCGTTTGTAGTAGCGCTGCAAAGGGTTTCTGGCAGAGGAGCAGAAGGCCAGGGGTTCGAATCCCTTCGGGCGCACCATTGCCAAAATCCTATTCGCTGGTCCCCTCCAAAGCCCATCTCTTCAAATTGGATATCAGAACAGAGGAAATAGGATATTCCACTTTCTGGATTTCTTCCAGCAAGGTTCCTGGCAAGAATTTCTTGCCGTAACGATTCATGGATATGGAATTAATCGAATGTCCAAGCAGTTCAGAAATTATTTCCGGCTGAACAAGGGCCTGTTTAAGCTTATTGGCGAAGGTGTGGCGCCATGAGTGGAATGATTTCAGTGGGTCTTTGGTAATGTAACGGCGAATATACTTCTGGACAGAAAACCCGTAATCGGGCCGGTGGCCTTTCTGAAATTGAACCGGAAAAAGAATCATCGCTCCTTCTGATTCTTCGAGAAAAGTAGAAAAAATCCCCACGCTTTATAACGTATGGCATGCGGCTGTCAATGACACTCCTTCCAAAATTGACTGCCAAATTGACTGACACTCGGAAAAATTCGTCGAATTCCCTCTTGAAAATGCCTCATATGTGTGCTAACATTCGTGCATTGCCGGAGTGGCGGAATTGGCAGACGCACGGGACTCAAAATCCCGCGCCTTCACGGGCGTGTCGGTTCGACCCCGACCTTCGGCATTTTTTTATTTCTTTGAGTGTTCTTGAGCCCCTGTTCAAGGAATCTACTTCTTTTTAGCTCTACTGTCTCATTTGACAGTTGGAATTCAGAATGCAGAAGTCAGCATTAGAGAAGGCTATCAAAGATTTTTCTGAATTCTGGCTTCTGATTCCTGAATTCATTGTTTGTGATCAAAGTGGGACAGTAGAGTTAGGATGCTTTTCCAACCACTCGCGGGTCAGACGTTTGCCCTCCTCGATTTGGGAGGGTGTCATTTCCTTTGCGAGTATGGCTATGTTTTTCGGAAGCTTTTAACTTATATTGAGCCACATATATGGTTGAGGAAAATCTTTCGGGACAACGACCACTAGCGTGAGTTTATTAAGGTACCCCCGGTACAGTCGTTGAGGAGCGGTTTTGAAGTGTACCAGCTAAAAAACCTAGTTTTCCTGAAAACAGCTTCAATTCATAAATTAGTTTTTTTATAGGTCTCATTTTTGCGGATTTTC
>JAZDKD010000468.1:0-8173 GCA_043803345.1 Pseudomonadota bacterium | reverse complement strand
GTCAGCGGTGTTCTCAATAAGCTCCATCTAGCCAACCGCACTCAGGCTGCACTGTACGCCATTCGAGAAGGATTAACTACAGTAATGACCCAGGCGAATTAAAGTCACATTAATGGGAATTCTACTTGGGCATAATTGACCACTTCATCGCCTGCAGTTTGGTCAATAGTTTCCTGCAAGGAACCATTCTTCTTGGCTACCAAATTAAGAACAGAAATTGTAAAATGATTTCAATATTTGATCAGAGGACTTATGAAAAATTTTGAATATCTTAAGGCAAGAGATTTTGACAGGGCATGGTTGAATTTTGAGTTGGATCTGCCCCTTAAACCCGGACCAAATGGGAGGGCTAACCCCTTTTATATCAACCGCCCTGGAAATCCGATCAATGAGTTGATTGATGCTCTGCTGGCTCCCTTTTACCGACCTCCAAAATTCTTTTTCTCTGGTCATCGTGGATGTGGAAAATCTACAGAGTTGCTGCATTTGCTCAGCAACCAGGAAATTCAAAAAAAATACTGGCCAATCAATTTCAGCATCCGAGAGGAGACTGACATTATCGACCTGGATTTCCGCGACGTGTTACTCGCCATTGGCAGCCGTCTATTTCGTGAATATCGCAAAAAAGGCGGAGTGCTTCCCGATCAATTACTCAAGGAATTGAATGGCTGGAAAGGAAAAGTGGAAAAGCAGATCTCCACCATCCTGGATGGTCGTGTATCAGAATACGAACTTGGCGCTTCCATTGATACATTCTTTGTCAATGCCGGCCTCAAAATGAAATTGGAACCAGCCACTCGTGTGGAGTTGAGACAGGTCGTTGAAACAGATATCACCGGTTTGATCGCCATCATCAACCATATTGCTGCTGCAATTTACCATCAGGAAAAACGAATCCCTTTGATCCTGATTGACGATATGGACAAACCAGACCTGAATCGCGCACGCGCTATTTTTCATGACCGCCGCGAGATCATGATGCAACCAAACTGCGCCATCGTTTACACGGTATCGAGCGCGCTTTTTTACAGCAAGGAATTTGATGCAATTCGCGACCAGGCGCTCTTCCTGCCCAACATCAACCTGAGAACTGCTATCGATACTGACCAACCTTTGCTGGAGGGCTATCGCACCCTGGAAAAATTTGTCGGGGTGAGAATGAACTCTTCGTTGATTCATCCAACGGCCCTGGAAGAAGCGATCACTTACAGCGGCGGCGTCTTCCGTGAACTGGCCCGCATTATCCGCACCGCGATTGGACACGCAAGACGGCGAAAAGCCGCACAACTGGAGATAGACGATATTGAATGGGCTGTCATCGAAATCCGAAATGAATACAGACGGATCCTGGACAAGGAAGATTTGAAATTCCTGAAAAAAGTGCAGGACAGCAGAAAACTCGAATTCAGCGATCGACTGCGGACTCTCCTGCAAGTGCTTGCTCTGCTTGAATACCGCGATGATCGGGAAAATTGGTGTGATGTACACCCGGTCTTAAGGAAAATTCTATGACCAATCCTGGCATAATTCAGCATTCACAAATGGATACATTTGATGAGCGAATCGGGATAGCCGTTCAGGAACTCGAACTTGCCATCCAATGGGATCGTCCAGCTGCCCTTCTGGTTGCCTGCAACTCGGAGCCTATTCGCATGGATGCTGAAACTGCCCTTGAAAATTATCTAACTGAACAAGGGCAAGAGATCGTCCATATACAAATGGACGAAATGTCAGGTCTTAATCTAATTAACTACCTGCAGGACTTTCCCTCTGCAGCCAATCACACTTTCTTTATCAGTGGAGTAAACGCTGAACAGGGAAAAATTCTCTCAATCCTTGGGCGCCATCAGGACATATTAATCAATAAGAATATCCGGGCGGTCTTCTGGTTGACCCAAAAGACTCTATTCGAATTGGCGGGCTTTGCACCGGATTTCTGGGGTTATCGCCAGCGCGTTATTGATTTATTGGACTTTCCCAATCCAGATCATATCCTCCAGACTGTTATCGATTCTGCGTGGCAGGACACAGGTGAATATACCGGCCAGTGTGAAGATACAGAGAAAATAATCAATTTGCACGAGGCTTTCCTAACCGAATTGCCGGAAAATGCGGAATCGATACCTACTCGAGCCAATCTACTGCTCACGCTTGGAATTCTAAACTGGCGAAAAGGTAATTTTGAAAAAGCCGATGACCTTTTACAGGATGCCATCAAAATTGCTGTCAATCTTGAAAATAATTGGTTTGAAGCGGAATGTTTCAATGCCATCGCCCTCGTTAAATTTAGCCAGGGCAAACATGACGAGGCCATCGATTCCTACAAACAGGCCATTGCCATCGCACCGGAACAGATTTTTGTCTGGAACAACCTCGGCAACCTGTGTATGAAGATCATGCGGAATGATGAGGCCATGCTTGCCTTCCAAAAGGCATTGCAGCACAACCCAAAGGATCCCGTCGCTTGGAACGGTCTCGGCACAGTGTATTACCAAATCGGTTATCTCGACGATTCCATTACTGCCTACCGCAAGGCGATAGAATACGCGCCTGCCTTTGCCGATTCATGGACAGGCCTGGGCGATGCCTGCGCAAGTATCGGGCGTGACAAAGACGCCATCAGTGCCTATCAAAAAGCGATCAAGCTGGACAAACATCTCGCCACACCCTGGCTGCACCTCGCAGAGATTTATTGCAAAGGGGGGCGCAATAAAGATGCAATCAAAACATATCAACGCGCCTTGCTGGTTGACCCCAATAACCATCAAATGTGGAATGCGCTTGGTTTAATTTTCATGAAGGTCAATTCCTTTGAAGAAGCCGGGCAGGCTTTCGTAAAAGCCGGCGAACTGGACCCCGGTTATGGCTGGGCATATTGCAACCTGGCTCTCGCCTACGCAAACCAGGATAAATATCAGGAAGCGATCGAAGCCTGTCATAAAAGTGTAGAAGTTTTCACAGAAAACAATGACAAGGTTATTGCACTCGATCGCCTTGCGAATTTCTACCGCGCCATCAACGATTACGACAATGCCATGCAGGCCTTCCAAATGGCTGATAATCTCAAGGGCCGCGTCAATACAAATCGCGAAACTACCGTTTCAGATTCAGCCAAGTCTGATCAAGGTCAATTATCAGAATCAACCATGGAAGTTTCCATCTCCACGGAGTCAGAGGCAAAATCTCAGCCTGAAGAAATAACATCTCTCGAAGAAATTAAACAAGAAAAGCAAGATATGCCTGCAAGGAAACAACAAATGGAGGAGACCCCTATGACAACCAAAAAAATACTGCGCCCAGCGCATGAGTTTGCTCCTGTGACAAATCTTTCAGAGGATCAACTCGCGGCTGACCCAATTGAAAGCGAAGATGAGATCACAGAAATTAAGAACCCAGAAGTCTGGAATGAAAAAGGAAATATCCACTTTCAGCAAGGGGATTACGACAAAGCCATTGCTGCCTACAACAAGGCTATCGAACTCGATCTTGCATGTGGATGGCCATACAGTAATTTAGCCCTTACCTATCTTACCCTGGGCAAATTTGCAGAAGCCATTCTTCTATACCAAAAAAGCGCCGACCTGCTTCAAAAGCAGGAAGAACAAGCCGCTTCATGGAACAGTATAGGCAATATCTATCGACATCTGAACGATTATCAGGGCGCCTTAACCGCTTATCAAAAAGCAGATGACCTCGACCCGCAAAACGCAGGCAAGCGTGAAAAAATGGACGCGGCTGTTTCCGGTCCAAACTCAAGCAACGCACAGGTTTGGATTGAGTTGGGCAACCTCTTTTTCAAATCGGCATCCTACAGCGAGGCAGTGAACGCATATACCAATGCCGTAAAAATTGATCCCTCTTCGGGCTGGGCACAAAGCAACCTCGCCATGTCCCTTGTTTATCAAGGTAAATACAAGGAAGCGATCCCTGTCTACTTGAAGAGCATAGAGCTGTTCACGGATGACAAGGACAAGGCTGCATCCTGGAACCGGCTTGGCAATGTATATCGAAAGTTGAACGATGAAAGCAGCGCCATGAAAGCCTATCAAACTGCTGTCATATTATCCGATGAGAAAACAGATTTGCTCACCCGCACCCGCTTCTCCCTATTGAGCAATTGTTACACGAGCTGACCGCTCTTGTTAAAAAAACTGGAGGTAAAAATGTCTGAATATGAATATTGGAAAGACCTTGGCAACATCTTTGACGCGGTCGCCAATTACCAGAAAAAGAACGCGGAATTCAATGACCGTTTTATCAACCCCTGGATTCGACTGGGAAATATCTTCGAGAACCAGGATCACAATGAGCAGGCCATCCAGGCCTATCATCAAGCTACAGAAACTGATCCCAACACAGTGCAGAACTGGATCGACCTGGGCAATGCCCAGTTTAAGAACGGAGATTATCTTGAGGCGGTCAGTTCCTTTAGAAAAGCGACCGACATGGACCCGAAGGCCGGATTGCCATTAAGCAACCTCGCTCTCACCCTGGCTACACAGGGTAAATACGAGGAGGCCATCCCGCTTTATATCGCAAGTATTGAGTTGCTCTCCGACGACAAGGAAAAAGCAATGGTTTGGAATCGAATAGGTAATGCATATCGTAAACTCAATAAATATGAGGATGCATTTATCTCTTTCCAAAAGGCTGATGAGTTGGATAGCGAGAATACGGGTTTCCGCGATAGTCTGGATGAAAATCCAATCGACGCCTCCGTCGTTGTTCCTGAAGAGATTCCTGATGAAAAGAGCGCAGAGCAGCCAGTGGAAATCAAGGAAAAACCTGCTGATGATGAAACGCAGACCAAACAAGTTAATGTGGAAGCACCCACGATTCAAAATCAAACAGGATTGAAGGAAAACTCCACTGAGAACGCTTCCCCACGTATTCCATCCTGGTTAAAAATCAATGGAAGCGCGCAGCTCAAGAAAGAAGCGATCCACACTGGTCAGAAAACTTCTATCAGCGAAGATGCGGAGATCGAAAGTGGTCAGGCAGCCACAACCAACGAAGCGGCCATGTCAGTGGAAACAGATCCTGAGTCCATCCCTGAGCAGATGAGTGCCAACCCGGTTGTAAATGAGGATAATGCCGCGGAAACTGCAGGCGAGCCAAAGGTCGAGAATGAAGCGAACATGTGGGTAGAAAAAGTATTCGCACAGGAAGATTCAGTGCTTGTAACGGAATCCGCCACACCTGAGGAAGATTTTGGCGAACTTGCCTACGAAGAATATTTAAAGGATATTATCGAGCCTTCAACTATTTTTTCCGATCCCATGGATGAAATTCGTGGGAAGGCCCCTCAAACCAAAGTGAGCGCCAACGGTGAAGTACATATTGCCATGGACTCAAAAAATGCGCATGTGTGGAATGAATTGGGCAATGTCTATATCAAATCCAATTCCTACGATGACGCAATTGCGGCCTATAGCAAGGCCATTGAACTGGACCGCCACTTTGCCTGGCCTTATAGCAACCTTGCATTGGCATATGTACAAAAAGGACGTTTGGCGGAAGCGATCTTGTTATATCAGCGTGGTATAGAGTTGTTCACTTCAGACAAGGACAAGGCCGTGACGTGGAACCGCCTCGGCAACGTGTATCGCCGAATGAACGATTACGACAATGCCATCTTATCCTATCAAACCGCGGATGAACTTGATCCTGTAAATAACACCCTTTCCCTCCGTTCGAGTTTCGGTTTGCTGGGAAACATGGTCGCCGAACAGAAACCTGCGGTCATTGCATAAGAAGGAGAGAGTAACCATGAACAACTACGAATTATGGAATGAATTAGGCAACTTATATTTTATGCAGGGAGCATATGAACCCGCGATCCATGCTTATTTACGTTCCATCGAACTGGAGACCCGCTTTGGCAGGTCGTATAGCAACCTGGCCATGGCATTTGTTCAGGTAGGCAGGTATGCTGAAGCAATTAATTTATATCGCCGCAGCATTCCATTATTGGAAAATAGAAAAGAGAAAGCCATCACCTGGAACAAACTTGGCATTCTATATCGCCAGGTAAAAGATTATAGTCATGCGCTCGAAGCCTATCAACAGGCGGACTTTTTGGATCCACAGCATGAAGGGGACAGATTCTCCGAGGCTGTACTTGGCAGCAAAATGCCGCTCACCGTCTCCAAACCCGAGGTTGATCTTGAAGCGCTCGTTTCAGCAGAGCAGGTCCTAGACGATTCTGAAAAAAGGGGTCTCCATGAAATCAATGCAGAGTTGGGATTTGCGGAGGAAGACTCCAATATTTCCTGGTTTGGCAGCAAGTTTTTACCAGCTGATCCCGAACAGCACTTTCCGCAGGAAGCGGTTCGCGAATCCATGGCAGGTATTCACAGCAAATGGAAACCAGCCATGGCAGAAGAGATGGAAATTATCGAAACGCCAGCCCCCGTTAATAAAGAGGCGGAAATAGCTGCTTTGGAATACTCGGACATCATTGTCCCAATCGACCTGGAGATTATCCCACAGAGTGAATTGGATCATCATGACTTAAAAGATGAAACACTCAACGAAGAAATCGACACAAAATTGATCGAGACGATCGAAGAGAATGAGCTCGCGCAAGATGAAGTCCCATTCGAGCACAGTAGAATTACAGAATCCGCCGGCGGCGCTACTTTAAGCGAAGATGAAACAAAGCCGACAATGCATTCACCAGTGGAAGATCCTTTGAAGGAGCAATCCGAAACGGAGTCGGATCCTCTCGAGGTTGATATTGAACAGTGCAAGCTTGCTGCTCAAAAAAATTCCAGAAACTATGCAGTCTGGGAGGTGCTGGGAGATGCCTACAAAGCGGCAGGCAGGTATAAGGACGCCATCTCGGCATATCAAACTGCAATCTCTGTAAACTCCATCAAACCCTCCAGTTACTACCGCTTAGGATTGGTCTATGCCGTGGAAAGAATGGGAACAGAAGCAGTCGCGACTTTTCAGAAGGTCCTGGAATTGGATCCAGACCATGCACAGGCACACGCTTCATTAGCCAGTCAATATCTAAGAATGGGCCAGGAAGAACTTGCCCAATCCCATATTGAAAAAGCCTTGAACACACATTTGGAAGATGAAACTGAATATAACCGTGCCTGTCTCGAAGCCATCTGTGGAAACAACGACCGGGCGCTTGAATTACTTGAAATTGCCCTCCAATCCAAGCAGACCTATATTGATTGGGCTCACAACGATCCTGATCTTGATCCTCTGCGCAGCGATCATCGTTTTCAGGACCTGCTCTCCACCTATGCAACATAGCGTATGATGATATTGGCGATCCGCCCAAACCTTGGAAAAATTTATAATAACTAGTCTGAAGGATTGGGAAGCCACATCAGATCAAGTCGATAAGCGGAGTCTAGTATTAGACTCCGCTTATCGATGCACCCAACATTAAAGCACGTCATCAGGCTTAAATGATTTTCCATCAACAGTTACTTGAGAGAGATTATAAATTCAGGGAATTTCCCAATTCATACGGCTTGCACAAAACAGCAGATGAAATGTAAAAAAATGCCTTTCCGGATGGGCAAAAATGAGTATGCCAATCGGGAAGTTGTTTAGCTACCAGGGTACGGCCCTGGCGGCTATCATTACAGCATAGAAAAAAATACCAAGGAGCACAAGGAGCAATCACATGGCCAAATTATGGGAGTTATTAGACCAGGCATATTATTTCATCGGCACAAACCATTACGCTGATGCCAAAAATATCCTTGATCAGATTTTGCACACCGATCCCCAAAATGTAGACGCATGGGATGCGTATATCCGCATTTGCACCACCCAAAGTGACCTGGAAGTTTTACGAAATTATATTGATAATATTTGGAGTACCCGAGTACGCGATCAGGATTATCTGCATGCCAAACAGCGTTTTGTCCTTCGGCGGCTGGATGAGAAAATAAACAGTCTCTAATTTCCCGATCATAATCACGACTGGAGCGACTTCCATGCCAATTTCATCACATTTACTAGAAAGAGCATATCAACTTATCAAAGCCAGGCAGTACGAAAATGCCGAGCTTGTTCTTGACGCTGTCGTGAGAGTCGACCCCAAAAATGTGGAGGCATGGAAAACTTATTTACAAATCCACAGGGATGTCAACGATCTATATTGGCTCAAGGAACGAATATTAAAAACAAAAGATCTAAGTGA
>JAZDKD010000467.1:0-6129 GCA_043803345.1 Pseudomonadota bacterium | reverse complement strand
CTCAAATCAGCCGTGAACATACTCATATAAGAGTTGGGGCCTTCTGAATAGACGGGGTAAAATCAATTGTCGGCCTAACCGTGAAATATCAAACCTTGGTTTCGAATTTTCATACATCACAATCCGGACGATATAGCGACATCAATAGCCCCGTGGCCTGCAACGCCAGCATTTTTGATCCCGTAGGTCGGGCCGTGCCCGACAATTTCCATTTTCCGCATTCCGTGGCTCAAAGGATGGTGGCCACGGGCCACCCTACACAAGACAATATCGATGTCATTTCGATCCCTGGGAGAAATGACAAGCGCCCTTAATCCTTCAGAAAAGAACGGACAAGGTTCGCTGAAGAGAACAGCCCATCGGTGATTGAGTCAAAGACACTCTCTGAACCGAAAAGACGATTTACGATTTCCTGAACGTTCATGCCTTGAGACGCCAGTTTCCGGGCCTGATCCCGCAGCCCTTCAAAATGACGGGCAAAATCTATCAATGCTCTGCGCCCGTCGAAACGGACCGTCCGAAGAGCCGTGAACAGTATTGTTTCGTCATCCATCAGTTCCGTCAGATGATTTATGGATTTGAGCATGTCCGAGACATTCGTTTCAGGTCCCGCAAACACTAGTTCTTTACCGACAAAAAGGTCTCCCGAAAAAACCCATCTCCTGTTTTTTTCAACTAAACATACGTGGTCAGGGCTGTGACCGGGAGTGTCAATCACGTCGAAACTGAACCTGGACGTTTCCACGACATCCGGCAATGGCAAGGGATTACTGGGCTCCGCCGCCCCCCATGCCTGATCCCTGTACCACGGTATCTTTGGTGGATTTTTGATGTTGGGGATAGCCTTTTCGGCCGCGTAAATCGGGCATCCGACCATTCGCTCCACCATGTTGTTAGCTCCGATATGATCTTCGTGGCTATGCGTGTTCACCACCAGATTAATCCTGACATCCCTAACAAAACCTGAAAAATCGGCCAGAGCCCTGGAGCACCCCGTGTCAATCAACAATCCATCAATCAGGTAAGCGGAAACCCAGTAATAAGGTTCTCCGTTGCGTTCTGACGCCAGGCGGATCTGCGTAATTTCACCAATATTGTTTATTTCTATCATTAGAAAAATCCTATCCATTGCTTTCGTCAAGTTTAATAAATTATCTGAAATAACGATGAGGTTTCAAGTGCTTTTAGACTACAAAGCCTTCGTAATATTAAATCTGGCGGGATTTGTTTCAGGCATATGACTGTGAATCCGGTCGGTCTTGCTTATGAGAAGAAGATTACGGTATTATTACCCAGCGTAGAATTGGAGGAATCAGAGATGGGATATCAGTCAATTCTCCTGACCAAGGAAGCGGGAACATGCCTAATCGTTCTGAACCGCCCTGAGGCGATGAACGCAGTCAACGACGAGATGCGGCTGGAACTGACTGAAGCGCTATGCGAACTTAAATCCGACCCTGAAACAAAAGTCCTTGTAGTGAGCGGATCGGGAAAAGCATTCTGCGCCGGAGCTGATCTGAAGCACATCAAGTTTCTTTACGAGGAGTATAGAAGAACCGGAAACGACACACCGTACGGGGGCCCGGGGTTGGCCAAAGTTTTTTTCAGTTTTCCCAAACCAATAATAATCGCTGTCAACGGAGTCGCTGTAGGCTGGGGGATGACCATGCCTCTGGCGGGTGACATTCGCATCGCCTCAACAAAAGCGAGATTCTCCGCGGCCTTTGTTCGTGCAGGTTTGACACCGGAGTTCGGTAGCAGCTACTTACTCCCACGGCTCATTGGCTACAGTCATGCAGCGGAACTCGTATTCACGTGTCGGATGATCCAGGCGGAGGAAGCGTTACAACTTGGTTTGGTAAATCGTGTAGTCCCTCACGACCAACTCATGACGGAATCTATGTCCCTGGCGCGCCGTATCGCCGATCAACCAACCGAGGCTTTGATCAAGTCAAAATTATTGTTAAGAGGAGGCATGGACGCTACCCTCGGGCATTGGATCGAGCATGAGGCGCTCATTTTTAAGGAGCGTATGACCAGTAAGGAACATTACGAGGCGCTTACAAAACTGCTGGCAGATCTTGAAGCAACATAGAGACACCAGCTATGGCCCCTTCTCTTTTCGATTAGTTAAATCATTTTAGTTTGCTCAATTCAACCATATTGTCCCTTTGCAGGACTTGGCCTCTCGCAATGACATCTGTGCGGCGAGATGTCATTGCGAGTGCTTTGAGGCTTTTTCCAAATGCAATTCACGTTTAAGTGATTATACACCCACGGCAGTTCTATTTCATCTCTTTCGGGGATCTCCAGTCAGTTATAGGGGCCATAACACCCTTATCAGGGGCCGCGCGGTATAGACGAGCGACTGTGGTCGGGGCATGGCTGGTAGAACTGTATGTAACAGGTGGAACAATCCCCCCGGTTTCAAAATTATTCAATGTTTCCATGCCATCCTTGTAGGATTCCGGCGTGAGGTTTTGCCCCGCCCGTTTCATGCCTTCAGCTAAGACAGTGGCTGTTCCCACGCCAATGGTGTATAAAGAGGTAAGCATTTTGGCGGGATCACGATCATTTTTCTTCGCAAGTTCTCTGACTCGTTTCATGCCCGGAGTGTCATCCTCCCACCCACCGACGAAATTGACGCCGATATAATTCTTGGAAGCATCTTTGCACGCTTTAACCACCATGTCATCGCAGGACCAGCTTATACCGAAAGTGGTAGGCCAGTAGTCATATTTTTCCGCAGTCTTGAGAAAAGTGATTATCGGTGGAACTAGATTGCATGTTACCACGTAATCCACGTTGTCCTTTTTCAGCGATAAAACCTGTGAGCTTGCGTCCACCGACCCTATGTTCAGGACCAGCTCGGAAACCAGCTTTATCCCAGATTGCTCAGCGCGTTTCCTGGCGGCTTCCAGACCCTTCTTGCCGAATTCCGTCTCGGCGTAAACAACTGCAATTTTAGGATCTTTGGCTTTGAGGTCATTCATGATGTAGTCGAACATCAGTTCGATTTGTGTCTCGTAAGAAGCCCCCAGGACAAATACATAAGGCTTGTGGGGTTTATAAAATTCTTCGGCCAATGCGTTGGGAATATTTACGACATGATGCTTGTCGATCAGGTCGAATAGGGCGATGGTTTGGGGTGTGCCGCCCATGCAGGTTATTGACAGCACTTTGTCACGAAAGATCAGTTTATTAAAAGCGGAGATTGAAAGCGGCGTCTTAAACTGGTCATCTTCCCAGATCAGGTTGATCTTACGTCCATTAACGCCTCCCGTTTGGTTGATCTCGTCGAACGTGTCCTGAATGCCCCAACCTTCAGGTAGACCAAGCGCCGCGACCGGTCCGGTCTTTACCAGGATCATGCCCATCTGGATGGCATCCTTGGTAACTCCCCGGGTTTCAGGAAAAGCGCTGGTGGCTGAAAACAGTCCGAGGCATATCACTACGGATACAACTAGCTTCCAGTTTCTGATAGTCTTCATTCTCATTTTCTCTCCTTGAAAAGTTATTTTGGGTCATATACCAAGGAATCACTATCTTCCAACTTAAAGACAGCGTTCTGATCAGCTCCTTATTATGGTGGCAGGGAAACCAGAACCGACAATCAAGCTACAAAAACCGCTTTTAGTATGTGAACGGCCAATTTTTAAAGCTGGTCTTGATACGAGTCCAGATCCCGTTAAGACCGGTAGGTTCGACAATTAAAAAGATCATTATCAGGAGGCCGAACGCGGCGATGTTCCATTCCTCATCATACCTACCATGAAGAAATACGAATTGGCGTCCCATAAAATCCGCAAAGCCCTTTATGATATCCGGCATCGCTGTCAGAAAAACCGCACCGAAGATAGACCCCAAAATAGACCCGAGTCCACCGATAATAATCATGGCTATGTATTCGATAGAGAGCAGAAGCGTGAAATTCTCCGGATGGAGATAGGTCGTTGAATAGGAGTAAAGCCCTCCGGCGACTCCTCCGTAAAAAGAACTGATCGCAAAGGCCATCACTTTGTATTTGGTAAGATTTATACCGATAACCTCCGCCGCCACATCTCGATCGCGAATTGCCACAAAGGCTCGCCCGATCCTTGTCCTAGCGAGATTTTTGGCCCCTAGGGTTAGAACGGTCACAAAAAAGATCGTTACATAAAAAAGTTTGGACGGATCTCCCAAAGTGTAGCCGAAAATGGTTGGAGCGGGAACTGAAATTCCTCGAACACCCATGGTCAAAGAGTCCCAATGGGTTATGCCATATTCCACAACCACTCCGAAAGACATCGTGGCCATGGCGAGGTAGAGCCCTTTCAGGCGAAGACAGGGGAACCCCAGGAGGATTCCAAAAAATGCCGCTACGATACCTCCAGCGGGGATGGTCAGCCAAAAAGGCATGTTCAGTTTGGATGCCAGGATTGCCGAGGTATAGGCGCCTATGGCCACGAAGGCCGCATGCCCCAGAGAGATCTGCCCTGTAAGACCAGTTAGAATGTTCAATCCTATGGCCGCAATTACTGCAATCCCAGATATATTGACCATGTAGATTATGTATGGATCAGCCCAGAGCGGCAAAGACAATAGCGCCAAGCAAAACAGGATCAACCAGAGCTTGCCCCAGATCGTCTGGAAGATTCTCATGTCTTCTCTATAGGATTCTCTAAAAGTTTTGCTTCTCATAGTTCCTTCAGGATAGGCGCCAAAATCGCCTCTCCGTTTCCTAGCCCAAAAACAGTCAAGTTACACCCGCTCTATTTCCTTTTTCCCGAACAACCCATAGGGCCTAATCATGAGAACCAGGAACAGCACGACAAAAGCTGTCAAATCTTTTACACCCGGCATCGTCTGGTCCAGATAGCCACCCACCAAAGTCTCAAGCACGCCTATCACCAGACCGCCGACGATGGCCCCGGGAATACTCTCCAGACCGCCAAGAATCACTGCGGGAAAAGCCTTGATGGCCACCAGACAAATGGCTATGTTAAGCACCATTACATTGGCCAGGAAGATCCCTGCGACAGCCGCGATGGCGAACGAAATGCCCCAAGTTAGCGCAAACACTCTCTTGACACTGATTCCCATCAACATTGCAGTGTCCTGATCGTTGGCCACTCCTCGCATTGCGAGCCCCACACGTGAAAATCGAAAGAAAAGAAAAAACAGAATAACCATCAGCCCTGATATGAGCATCGCCCACAGGTGAGTATATGACAGCACCAAACCTTTAAGGACCAGTGTCTGGTCTGAAAGCTGTGAAGGAAATATCTTGTTGTCATGTCCGAAAATGATTCCGGAAACGCTCCTCAAGAATATTGACAGACCAATCGTGACCATGACAACGGCAAATTGCGGTTCCCCAATCATGGGTCGCAGGATGAGTCGTTCGGTAGCCAGCCCGAAGAACGTGGCAATCCCTGTGGTCATCAGAACGGCCCAAATAAAAGGAATTCCCGCAACGACAAGGGCATAACAAACAAAGGCTCCCACCATCATCGCCTCACCGTGAGCGAAGTTCATGATATCGGTGGCCTTATAAATTAGAACAAATCCAAGCGCCACTAGCGCATACAAGCTTCCAACGGCTATGCCTGATATTACGAGCTGTAAAAAGTAAATGGCCCCTTCAGTCAACTTGGATATGCTCCCTTCAATCCGTAAATATTATGTTCATGACAAATTGTTCGCCAAAAATCATGTAAAGGGAATTAACTGAGTTTGAAATGTTCGAATTAGTACATCGACTCAATCAGGTCTTTAAATTTTTTTTCTATGTTGGCCCTTTTCACTTTCATGGTCGCTGTCAATTCTTCGTCGTCCTGATCCAGTTCCTTGTCCAATATGACAAACTTTTTGATCTTTTCCACTTGAGCAAAGTTGCTGTTGGTCTTTCCGACCTCGGCCTGAATCAGTTTTCTCACCTCTGGATGGGTCGCCAGGCTTTTGTAATTGGTATAAGCGATCCGATTATTCTGAGCCCAGTAAGCTACATTCTCCAGTTCGATCTGAATAAGGCACGACACATACTTGCGGCGATCACCAATCACTATGGCTTCTTTGATATAGGGGCTGAATTTTAGGCTGTTCTCCAACTCCGACGGCGCAATGTTTTTTCCACCAGCGGTGATAATT
>JAZDKD010000466.1:0-13315 GCA_043803345.1 Pseudomonadota bacterium | reverse complement strand
ACATGATTGCGTATGAAATATTCGAGCGTCCTTTTTGCTGACCCTGTTCGTTTTCCATCTTTTCCACTTTGATCACCTCGGTTTGCCACCATTTTGAAACGGTATAATCGTAACATCTAGCGAAGTCAATTCGGATGAAGGACCATAAAACTACCCATGATAGAATATGCCGAGTTTAGAGTTGTTTTGAGGTTGGTCGAGCAAATTGATCGGCCCATTCGTCAAAAAACAGAATCAGCCATATTTTTGACGCGTTGTCGGCCCTGTTTTCCTGGTGATCTTTCCACAATTGCTGAACGACTTGTCTTTCTAGAAGTCGGTCTGATCGTCCAAACAAACGTTTTTCAGCCCATGGTTTAAGTGATTCCTTAAACCATTTACCCAGAGGGACCTGAAACCCCTGCTTGGATCGTTTCATGATGGCTGACGGCACAAAATCCTTGGCAGCGTCTCGAAGTATTTTCTTAGTTGTCTGACCCTGAACTTTGAAGCGAAGAGGAAGCCTGCATGCAAATTCCACCAGACGATAATCCAGGAAAGGACTCCTGACTTCCAGGGCATGCGCCATACTGGTTCGGTCAACTTTTGTGAGTATGTCTTCCGAAAGATAAGTTTGCAAGTCAGTAAACATCATGCTGCTCACAGGATCCAGATTCATCCATCTTTCCGCATTTTTTACGGCTGGATCTAGACCCGGATCATAATCAAGGCCAGTTAGTCTATTAACCTGTTGACGAGTGAATGTTTGAGGTGTCAGCGCCGAACTATTTGTTCCTATTCGATCGGAAGCTTCCACAAATAATTTCAATTTTTTTGTCATACTGAAGCCGTAGTAATCTGTACTAGCCTTGGTGTTCAAGATTAAAGGCTCAATTATTTTTTTTCTAAAAATTTTTGGTAGGCAGTCATAAAAAATCTGCAATCGACGAGCGACATATCGCTCATATCCTCCAAAGAGTTCGTCGCCACCGTCACCGGAGAGAGCTACTGTGACACCTTTTTTGGTTTCCTGACAAAGTCTCCATGTGGGGATCGCTGATGAATCCCCGAAGGGTTCGCCAAAGTGCTGGACAATCCTCGGGAACAATTCTTCTATATTGAAATCGACCCTGTGTTCCTCATGGTTTGAGCCCAACGATTCAGCCGCCAGTCTGGACCATTTGCCTTCATCATGAGTGGTGCCGGGAAAGGAAATACTAAAGGTCCTGATTGTTTCCGACGCCGATTTGGTCATCAGCGCCGTGACTATAGTCGAGTCTATGCCACCACTCAGAAAAGATCCGAGAGGAACATCAGCCACTAATCTTTTGGTCGTAGAATCGGTGAGAATTTCCAACAAAGAGGATTTTGACTCCTCGTAGTTAGAAAAAGGATTTGGTTCCGGCGGAGTCCAGTACCGTGAGATCTTAAATCCTGATCTATCCACAATAGCCATGTGCGCAGCAGGTAATTTCTTTACCCAAGAAAATATTGTATGAGGCGCCGGAATGAAATCATACAAAAAATACTCCGACATGGCCTGCGGGTCTACCGACCGAGGTATCTCCGGGTCCTTCATTAAAGAAGCAATCTCCGAAGAGAATGATATACGTTTGCCCGATTGTGAATAGTAAAGAGGTTTCTTCCCCATCCTGTCCCTTGCCAAGAAAAGCAATTTCTCCCTTTCGTCCCATATTGCGAAACTGAACATTCCATTGAGCAGAGTCAGCATTTTAAACTTTTGGTCAATGTACAAACGAAGAAGGACTTCCGTATCAGATTTAGTTCGAAACGTCTGACCTCTTGATTCAAGGAATTGCCGCAGGGTTTTGAAATTATAAATTTCACCGTTAAAAACTATTGCCGTTTGTCCATCTTCTGACAGCATCGGTTGATTGGCCGATTCAGTTAGATCGATTATGGATAATCTTCTGTGGCCCAATTCGCAGTCTTTGAATTTACAGTATCCACCAGAGTCAGGCCCTCTATGTGTTAGCGCGTCTGTCATGTTTTCCACTACGTATTCAGTGGGCCCTTTCAGATAATCAACAATACCGGTAATTCCGCACATTTATTCGCCTCTTGGGATTTAGCGCCATCCCATTACGCTAATATATCATTAATTAACATATAATAATTTGACATTTGTATTAAATTATGAAAGTTTTCGTTCAACTTTGTTGGCCTCTTTTTGGCTCATGTCTTTCATGCTAAATATTATTGAGGAGTTATGATATGGTCCAGGTCCGTTGCCCCGACTGTGGTTATCTCCAAAGCATCTCTGAAGAAAGATTCTTAAACATAGCTGAAGACTTTCTTAATTGTCCACACTGTCACGCCAAAATACCAAAAACATGGGAACCAGTGGAAGTTGACTCTATTCCGGAAGACGTGAAACACAAGATCCTGGCTTTTTCGAGTCGAATTCTCAATGGTGGGGAGATCAACAGAGACGTAGTGTGCGCTTTGGAGACACTTGTAAGAAAATACGGGGCGCCTGAGAATAGCGTCCGGGCCTTGGGTCTGGGATACGCATCTGTTGGTGAAGCCAAGAAGGCGGAGGAATTTCTGGCAAAGGCCTTAGATCAGGATGACAATGACAAGGAAGTTCTTCAGGCGCTCCTCAAGTCCTTTATGATTCAGGAGAAATATGAGGATGCCATGAAGTCGGGTTTACACCTTACCCAGGCTTTCGATCCTGAGGATGATGATGTCGGCAGATTGTGCATAGCTTTAATCAGGTTAGACAGAAAGGAAGAAGCGACACGATTTCTAAATTCAAAGTCATATATAAACAGCAAGAATAGAATCATTAGAAAGGCGCGAAAGGAGCTTACCGGAGGACAATCTTTGAATTTTAGCGCGATCCTCACAGGTAAGGTTCCATTTAACAAGCTTTTTTCAATGCCAGGTCGAGACAGTCTGAAAGCTTTCAGTAATAGGGCCAGATCTTTGGTTTCATCGACTGGGCCGCGTCACTCCGACTCTACACAAGCGATCGCCCAAGCCCACGCGGACCCAGTGGGCTTGTGTCAGACCTCCAGAACAAATCTCGATTCAACATTGTGGATCAGTAACTGTGAATATTGGGTATATTCTCCTACGTCCAGCATCCCAAGCTGGGAATTGCTCAAGAGGAGTTTTTTGCAGCTTCCGGCAAACAGGCAAAACAGGTCCCGAGAGTTGGAAAACCTTGAAAATCTTATTGCCAAACAGAAATTGACGATTGACTACATCCTCCGAGAGGAGGCTGGGGAACTGTTTGAGTATCCTTTGGAAATGATGGAATTCAATGCCAGGGAATTGGACGCTGCGGACTATGGGGTTTTAAAAAATGCCCAGATGATAATTCGCGTCAGGTTTTCCGATCTTGCTGAGGTTGCAAAGGAAAACGTAGGTTTTCTAGCGAGATTTGTTGAAGCGGTGAGAGATGTTTCAGGCGGCGTGATACAGGATGCGGTTTCGCACGTCCTTTGGGGCCGTAAGGCTTGGGAAAGGCATCTGTATGAAGGTAGTGATCAAATGATCAGGTCCAACATTTTGGTCGAGTTGTTGGACGAAGAAGGTGAAATTTGGGCCCACAGCCATGGTATGCAGAAATTTGGTCTTCCGGATGTTGAGATCGAATGTGTTCCCAGAGAATATGGCTCGTCAGCGGTGAAACTAATTTTGAGCGCTTGCGAGACTTTGGTGGGGATGAGAATCGAGTCATCCCTGATATCACAGCCCCTGAGATTGCGTAATTCTTCTGTGTCGTGCTCTTTTGAATACAGAAAATCAGACCCGGAAGGCCACTTTCCTACCGGAAGCTTCAGAATATTTCCATATACACAGGGAACCGAACCGGCAAGTGAGTCAGCATTGATTGATTCTTTAAAAGAGTTTAACAGATCTTCCGATCATTTTGCTCACCCTAAAGAAAAAAAGGTCAGTTTAAATACAAGTGGAACGGATGTGGGGCGCCTGAGTCAAGATTTAATCGACTTGAAACACAGGATACTGGAAGCGCATCGAAAAGCGCGTAGTAACCTTGATATCTTCAGAAGAAGCTTTCAGGATTCAGGTTTATCCATCAATCAAACTCATGCGGTTAAGGTCGGTTTTCCAACGCAGGCAGGCCAATACGAATGGATGTGGGTATCTCTAGACGCTTGGAGAGGAAAGTCCATCGAGGGTTCTCTCGAAAACGCCCCCTTGTTACGAACAGATCTCCGCAAAGGAATCAAGGTAAGTATAAACGAGGCCGAAATATTTGACTGGGTAATAACTCAAGGTAATGAAATTCTTGAAGGAGGATTTACCGAGCGCATCGCTCCGAACAACTAGCGCTGAGGCTTGATTCAAGGAAAATTTTAACTGGACGGTATTATTTTGCCGTTGAAGTTGGATACTATCCTGCGGTGTCAATTACAGCGCTGAATTCAATTCTCAAAAAGTGAGCCACTTGGCGACCATGTGACTCCCTGTTGTTCGAGACCTATTATTAGTTCTTTAGAATAGCCCAGTTCCATCAAAATGTTTCGTGTATCCCCGCCGAATGTGTAAGATTCCTTTCTTATGGAAGGGGGTGTTTCTGACAGTCGCGGTGTTAAACCAGGCATGAGCAAACCTTGTGAGTTTTTCAATATCATCTGGCGGTGCGCTAATTGAGGCTCGTAAGGCAGATCTTCTATACGGTTAACACGCGAAACGCAGTAATCAGGACCATCAAGAAAATCAAGCCATTCATCAAGATTTCTACTCGAGAAGATTTCCTCTAGTCCCAAAGTGATTTCTGAAATAGATGATTTATCATACTGTCTGTCAAAGTACTCTGGTTTACCCAGTTTGTCGCACAGTTTCTTCCAAAGGTGCCCTTCCAGAGGGCCAATAGAAAGGTGTCCTCCATCCTTTGTTTTATAAAGACGATAACAGGGATATGGTTGTGATTCATTTTTATCCGGACGTCCGGGAAACTGTGATCCCGTAAATGTGAATGTTAGAGGCACAGCGAGCAATGAAACCAACCCATCCGTCATGGAAACATCTATGTATTGACCTTTCCCGTTTGAGTTTCTAGATTGAAGGGCCAGGAGTACACCCAACGCTGCGTATAGACTACCAGCAAGATCAGCCATCTGAAAATTGGGTTCGGTAAGATCTCCATTTCTGTCCCTCATTAGATCAAGCATTCCAGCTAGAGCCATGTAGTTCAGGTCATGGCCGGCCTTGTCTCTAAAGGGACCGTCCTGTCCATACCCGGTCAAAGAACAATAAATAATGCGATCGTTAACTTTTCTAACGGATTCATAGTCAACTCCGAGTTTAGCGACAACTCCAGGCCTGAATCCTTCAACCAAGACGTCACTTTTCTGAACGAGTTTGAAAAATATCTCTCTACCTGATTGCCCAGAAAGGTCCAACGCTATGTGACGCTTGTTCCGTCGAAGCATTGGAACAACTCCCAGAACATCGCTGTCCTTAAATCGTGGCGCCTCTACAACCGTTACATCGGCTCCATGATCCCCCAACAAAGCGGAACAAAATGGTCCAGGAAGCAGTCTGCTCAGATCAATCACTTTTAATCCTTTAAGAGCGCTCATTTGTTGCGCCTCCTAAAATTTTTCTTCATTCTTTGAACATGATGTTGAAAACAACTATTAATAAACGCCGCCATTCGTTTCATTCAAATGGCTCTGTTAAGGTTATGGTCTTTGAGATTTTTCGCTATCAGCCCCACGCCACTAAATTCATGGACAGGGGGTTGAACAGATAGGGATGGAAAGGTAACACTCGGATGTTATAAGCGTATACTCCTGTCTCCTCGCAGTAAATGTCTCCCTTGAAACGCCACACCCCGTCGGAGATTTGTTCTTCGCTGACCATTGCGGTTATATTCCTGTTAAAGAGTTTCTCAGAATCCCCTTCTTGTCCTAATACACCATGGCACAGATCAACAACAACTTCTTCATCTCTGAGATGTCCGAGTTGTATTGACGCCGTGACTTGAAGTGTTTGTCCTAAAGATACTCTATCGCCTGAAGGAACCGATACCTCCAGGACGTTGACTTCCTTCCAGGATGAGCGTACCTTGCGTTTCCATTCACTGAGTTCGGCTGCCCGAGTCAACTTGTTCTCCCCTAGAATCTGATGGGCTAGCCCCGCCTGAAGGTAATATTCTTCCATATACTGTTCTATCATTCGGTGTGAATTGAAGTATCCGGAAATCTTGGCCATGCTGTTTTTCATTTTTTCAATCCAACCGTGAGGCAAACCGTCGGGCCCCCGATCAAAGAATAGTGGAATTATCTCAAATTCCAGCATGTCGTAGATTTGTTCCGCGTCAACAATATCCTCATCTTCTGAATCCGAATAACCTTCGTTTCCCCCTATAGACCAACCGTTTGTGCCGTCATAGGCTTCCGGCCACCACCCGTCTAGAACACTAAAATTTAGCACTCCGTTGGCCGCCGCTTTCATTCCAGATGTTCCGCACGCCTCTTTCGGCCTCTTGGGGGTGTTCAACCAAAGGTCACACCCCTGAACAAGGTAGCGAGCTACATTTATGTCGTAATCCTCTATGAATACTATGTTTCTTCGAAAGCCCTCAGATCTGGATTGGTGAACCACTTTCTTGATGATTTCCTTACCTATCAAATCTTTCGGATGCGCTTTTCCAGCGAAGATAAACTGTACCGGTTTTCTTTTATCTGCCATAATTTGCAAGAGTCGGTCCAGGTCTGAAAATATCAGCCCGGCTCTTTTGTAGGGTGCAAATCTTCTTGCAAAACCTATGGTCATGGCTTCAGGGTTCAAATATTCCCTGACGCGTTTTCTG
This sequence comes from Pseudomonadota bacterium, assembly GCA_043803345.1. GTDB lineage: Bacteria > Desulfobacterota > Desulfomonilia > Desulfomonilales > Desulfomonilaceae > CAJBEZ01. The sequence continues at coordinate 6,519 of JAZDKD010000466.1, read as the reverse complement.
TCGATATTGGACCCTCCTCCAGAAACCATCTGTCTCATGAGTCGGCGGCGACAGAAATTTACGAGCCTTTCCCTCCTGGTTTCATGAGCTGTCCATAGCTGGTCGTGAGGTATTTTGTAAACCCTTGACCACACTTTTGTATTGTCCGGTTCTTCTATCCACCCTTCTCCAAGGTATCTGTCAAACAGATCGGACATTTCTTTGGAAAGATACGACGGAATGTGGACCCCATTGGTTACGAATCCAATTGGTATGTCATCTTCGTCAATTGAAGGCCAAAGAGATCTCCACATTTTTTTCGACACATCACGATGTAGTTTGCTTACAGCGTTTACCCCGCGAGACAATCTTAACGCTAGAACCGCCATGGAAAAGGGGGAAGATTTATCTTCAGGATTTGCGCAGCCGAGTTCAAGAAGGTCTTTGATCGTCATCCCCAGAGATCCCATATATTTTCTGAAATATTTTTCAACAAGGTCTTGAGGAAACAGATCTATGCCGGCAGGAACAGGTGTGTGAGTGGTGAAAACTGTTGACGCTGTTACGGCCTCCATGGCGACTTCAAACGAAGTTTTGTAGATGGTCATGGTCTGGCGGATCCGTTCGAACGCAGCGAACGCCGCATGCCCTTCATTCAAATGATATACGAATGGCCACAGTCCTAATAGATAAAGGGCCCTTGCGCCTCCAATTCCTAAAATTATTTCCTGCTGAATTCTCATCTCGAGATCTCCGCCATAAAGTTCAGCAGTTATCCGTCTAGCGGATTCAGGGTTTGATGGGTGCGAAGAATCTAGAAGATAGAGCGGTATTCGTCCCACCTGAACTTTCCATATCAGAATCTTGACTGTGACATCATCCAATTCGATGTCGAAGGACAACTGTCCACCGGACCCGTCTCCGACCGGAGCAACAGGAATGTTGTTGAAATCATTGTCAGGGTATGATTCCTGCTGCCATCCGTCTATATTCAAATATTGTCTAAAATAGCCTTTTTGATAGAGCAGACCCATTCCAATCAGTGGGAAACATAAATTTGAAGCGCTTTTTAGATGATCTCCAGCCAATACTCCAAGTCCCCCGGAGTAAATCGGAAGACATTCGGCGATTCCGTATTCCATGCTGAAATAAGCGATTCGATAGTCTATGGGCCTTTCCAGATTGAAAGAGTAATTTTCGATGTTGCTCACATAATTATCGAATGATCTCTCGATCTGACGGACTCTCCCAATCAGCGCATTGTCCTCGATAATTTCGCGGACTCTGTCCGGTTCCAATCTCGAAAGTAGCATTACAGGATTGTGATTCGTAGCCTCCCACAGGTTGGGATCGAGCGCCTGAAAAAGTCTGTTGGCTTCAGGGCTCCATGTAAACCACATGTTCATGGCGATAATTCTGAGGGGTTGCAATTCGTCAGGCAAATCTGGACGGACGACCAGGTGACGGAGTTTCATTATTTTACCTCTTTGCAAATCTTGCAAAAACTACTTGAAAAGAGAGTTTAAGTTATATTTTGTCAAAATTTCTATCAGGAAGAGTTTCAATGTGTCAAGTTCATTGGGCGATTCCAAAATAGTTGCAGACGTTGCATGTAGGAGTTAGAATGACCATATGGTCACCACATCCTGGACGTGTGTTCATTCAATCAGGCAAGGCGTATCCATGGATTACCTGTTGGACATTGGCACTGAAATATTTCGAAAACTTACTCCGATTAAAAGACAAAAAGTCTTGAGGTCGGCTATTGCCGAGTTTGCTGAACAGGGCTACAGAAAAGCTTCTGTAAATAACATTGTCAGAAATGCAGAAATTAGTAAGGGGAGTTTGTTCCAGTATTTTTCATCAAAAAGAAAACTTTTCACTTATGCGGTTAACGCCTCCTCGGCTTTGGTGAAAGACTATTTGAAGGACGTAAGAGATGAAACATCGGGAGAGAATTTCTTTCATCGTATAGAAATACTTTTACTTTCCGGATTCAGGTTCATAGACAAGCATCCGCAAATGGCTAGAATATATTTTCAACTCCTTCAATCAGGCGAAGCTCCATTTGGCTCAGAGCAAGTAATGGAACTTCGGAAAAATGCTGAGCGCTTCCTTGGAGAGTTAATCCTCGAAGGCATGGCAAAGGGTGAATTAAAGCGTGACTTGAGCCTGGACAGGACTTCCTTCATCGTTTACAGCCTCCTTGAGTCATTACTTAGAGCCTATTATTCAGATTTTATAGGAGAATCCTCCGGAATTTACAGGGCAAGTCCGGAAGGTTTGAACACTTGGGTAAAGACCGTCATAGATTTTCTACGGGATGGAATTTCAAATCATTCGCAAACTTGGAGTAAAGAGAATGAGAACTAGGTTTGAATTTACGAAAAGTCTTGTAGCGGCATGCTTGTTTTTGTTAGTTGTTTGTTCAGATGGACTAGCCAAGGACGAAATAGCAATAAAATTCGGAGTATTACCTGCATTACAATCATTGCCTCTGTTTGTGGCCGAATCCAAGGGATTTTTCGCAAAGCATGGGTTGGATGTTGAACTGATACTGTTCAATACTACCGCTGAGAAGGATATCGCATTGGTTTCAGGAAGCCTTCAAGGATGTTGTGCGGATTTGGTGACGCCCTTGATTCTAAAAGGAAACGGTCGAGACATAGTTGTTGTGGCAAAAACATACGACACCCGACTTGATCGCAGGATGTTTGCGATACTTTCCAAACCTGGGTCTAAGGCAAGGTCTCTAAAGGAATTGGAAGGCAAACCGGTTGCCATATCATCAAACTCAGTGGTGGATTTGGTCAATCAGAAGCTTCATGTTGACGCAGATATCTCCGAGGAGGCCATCAACACAATTGAGTCAAAGAACATTGGATTGCGTTTTCAGGCCCTTGTGACGGGGCAAGTTGAAGCCGCTGTTCTACCTGAACCATTGGTTACAGTGGCAATCTCGAAAGGCTCTGCTCTCTTGGCCGACGACTCCGGTTTGGGAGAGAGTCAAACTGTATTAGTTTTTAAACGAGACTTTATGGACGGTCATAAGGATTTGACGCGCCGTTTCCTGGTGGCGGTTGAAGAAGCCAACAATCTTATCAACGAAAATCCCGATTCCGTAAGAGATATCATGGTGGAGAAGGTCCGTTTACCAGAATCACTCAAATCAAAATATCCCGTGCCGAAGTTTCCTCGGTTGGCCCCACCTGATCGAGACGCCGTCAATAGTGTGTTGTCGTGGCTCAAGGAAAAGAAAGTGATTCGTGCTGAGATCAAATATGAGCAGGCAGTAGATGATAAACTCCTTCCCTGACGTCGTCACTCTTGATTGTGTGACGAAGGAATACGTCACTGACGCTGGTTCGAATCTAGCCCTGTCAGATGTCAGTATTCGTTTGGGAACATCGGAAACTTTGGCGATAGTAGGTCCGTCCGGTTGCGGTAAGTCAACGTTGCTTCTGGTCCTGGCAGGTCTTGAGAAACCTTCCACAGGTTCGGTCAAATTCAGAGGACGAGTCTTGGAGAAACCCCCCAGGGAGACTGCGTTAGTCCTCCAAGATTATGGGTTGTTTCCCTGGAAAACAGTCCGGGAGAATGTTGAACTTGGAATTAGAATCAGGGGTGAGTCTGTCGAGGAGAGTCGAATCGAACCGTTATTGGTTGAACTTGATATTGCCTCGAAAGTGGATGACTATCCTCAGCAACTGTCGGGTGGCCAGCAACAGCGAGTCGCATTGGCTAGAGCGCTGATACTGGATCCTGCTCTGTTGCTACTGGACGAACCGTTTGCCGCTTTGGACACATTGACTAGAGAGAGATTACAGGAACTACTCGCTAACGTGTGGAGAAAAAGAGGGTTTGCCATGGCTCTGGTGACTCACAACATAGAGGAAGCCGCCAGGCTTGGTCAAAGAATAATCATCATGAGTGGATCCCCAGGAAGAATCAGCAAGGTCTTAAACAATCCCAATGCGTGCGATTCGGATCTCGAAGAATCTGAAGGGTTCTACGAATTGTGTCAGTCGATTAGAGGAGAACTGGAGCTAGTCACGTGAATCGTCCACTTGATTACCTTTGGGGCATAATGGCTCTCCTTGGCATGTGGCAGATCGGTTCATGGCTAGGTGGACCCGATGCGATTGCAAGTCCTTGCTCAACCCTGTCCGCTCTATTTCGAGAGGCTGAAACGGCCAGATTTTGGAGAAACGTTGGCGCATCTTCATTCAGGATAGTGGCGGCGTTATGCATATCTTTCGTGGTGGCCGTACCCCTTGGATTGTTTCTAGGATCTAGCAGGAGGGCTGACAGGATTGCTAGGCCACTGATATATCTTACCTATCCTGTTCCAAAGATAGTTTTTCTACCGTTGGCTCTTCTTATTTTTGGGCTCGGCGACCTGAGCAAAATCATGATGTTGGCTTTAATATTGTTTTTCCAGTTACTTATTACGACGAGAGACGCCGCCAGAGGCGTAAACAGGTCTGCAAAGCATTCTCTTTTGAGCCTTGGTGGAAATCGTCTTGACCTATTCATTCATGTCATATGGCCATCCACATTGCCGGCTATATTCACTGCTTTGAGAATTGCCACTGGAACCGTGGTGGCCGTTCTTTTTTTCGTTGAGTCACTCGGAACTCGCTATGGCATGGGTTTTTACATACTTGACGCATGGGGTAGGGCTGATATCCCCCAAATTTTCGTAGGGATTCTCGTGTTAGCGGTGATGGGTGTAATTCTTTACGAGACGTTCGATATTCTTGAAAAAATTTACTGTAGATGGAGTCAGTTATGAAGTCCAAGCCGCTAAAAAACTGGACGCCGGACGAGCGGATATTGGCCGTCAAGACAATATTCAATACAATTACACCTCAATACGATTTGCTAAACAGAATCATGTCCGGCAGAAGGGATGTAGCCTGGAGAAAATTTGCGGCAAGACGCCTGCCTCCCAATGTGAACAAAGTGTTGGACCTTGCCACCGGAACAGGAGACCTTGCAATCGCAATCGCGGAAGAGTTTCCCAAAGCTAAGGTTACCGGGGGAGATTTTGTTGAAAAAATGATGAGATTGGCTGAGAACAAGACTCAGGTTAGGGGACTTGGCGCCAGAATTCAGTTTGTGGCCGCTGACGCAACTTGCCTACCTTTTAGAGACGCCGAGTTTGAAGCCGTGACTATTGCTTTTGGTTTGCGAAATATTCCCGACCGACTGGGCGCTCTAAGAGAGATGAAGAGGGTTGTAGGGCCGGGCGGCAAAGTTATCACCCTGGAGATGACCTTTCCAAGTAATCTAAGATTAAGAAAATTCTTCAGATGGTATCTGAATCACATGATTCCAATTGTGGGCGGAATCATTTCAGGAAACAGGGAAGCTTATACTTACCTGCCGGACTCGATCCAGGATTTCCTGACACCGGACCAGCTAGGGGATTTATTCGATCGGGCCGGTTTCAAGGATATCAAGAAGTTTCCTTTGACCTTTGGGTTGACCTATCTGCACGAAGGGATAGCTCAATGAGCCTCGGATCATCCGTTAAGGCTTGGATTCAGGCTAGCCGGACCCCTTTTTTTGTGGCGACTCTGATTCCCCTGGGTTTGGGTGGCGTTGTTTCTTACAGCATGGGCGAGTGGAGATTTGAGCGATGGCTGTTAGTCCTTTTAGCCTCGTTCCTGGTTCATCTTGCAACAAATCTTGCAAATGACTATTTCGATTATTTTGAGGGGGTTGACGATGGCGATTCAATAGGCGGGAGTCGAGTAATTCAGGAGGGAAAAATTAGTCCACGCCAGATCGGAATGGCGCTCATATTATTGTACATATTGGCTTTCTGTTGTGGGATATGGATTGTATATCTTTCCAGATTATGGTGGCTTGCGTTTCTTATGGTTTTCGCCTTTGCGTCAAGCCTATTTTACACGGCCCCTCCTATAAGATACGGCTACTACGGCCTCGGAGAGATATTTGTGGGAATCAACATGGGACCGGTTATGGTTGTGGGATGCAATGCCGCTCTCGCAGGCCGATTCACATTAGAGGCTTTTTGGGTTTCTATCCCGATAGCTATCATGGTCGCGATGATTTTGTATTATCAATCCTTGTCCGACATAGATGAGGACAGGGCTGTGGGTAAAATCACTTTGGCGGTTAGATTCGGAAAGCCCGGAGCAATATGGGGAGTTCGTTTCTTCATGGCCGCTTCAGTAATATCGATTGTATCCTTGGTCTGTTTTGGGATCTTGAGACCGATAGGTTATGTGACCCTGCTTACCATTATCCAGGCTTTCAGTATCGATAGAATGATAAGCCAAACAGATGATTGGAAAGAACTCCATGATAAAGGTTCGGAGGTAAGGCTGTTTTATCTCGCGAATGGGATTATAGTAATCATGGGAAGCTTTTAACGGTAGCGACTGTAATAGGAGTCTACGATTAAAAACCAACCATTCTTGTTGGCTAATTCTGCCGATTAATTAATTGAGTAAGGACTTGTCCCGGTCCCACATCGAAATGATCTTCAAAATCCCTCTTCAGTTCGGT
>JAZDKD010000465.1:0-12983 GCA_043803345.1 Pseudomonadota bacterium | reverse complement strand
GCTAATAAAAATATTTGATTCATATGCGTGGGCGAGCCATTTGCTTTAACCGAAAAGGGACCGGGGTTGCGCATGAAGCCCTAACCCCGATCATGACAGACTGTTATGAGAGTTGTTACATGCCTGGAAAAATCGAGTGGCCCAGGAAACCTTTTGTGGTGTAACCTATCCCGACGTATAGGGCTAAGACCACGAACAATCTTTTTAGCCAGACTTCAGGTATATATTTTGAAGTGACTGGCCCCAGTAGCGAACCAATGAAAATCCCAATCAACTCGGAACCAATCAGAGTGAAGTCAATGGGGATACTTTTTACAAACATGTAGGTGAAAATCGAAGTAATCATACTCACGAGAACCGCGAGAGCAGAGGTGCCGGCGACAATGAACATCGGAAGTCCAGCGACTGATGTCAGGAAAGGAACATAAAGGAACCCTCCGCCTACTCCAATGAAAGCTGAAATAGCGGCTATCACAAAACCACCCAAAACAGGCCAAACTGGATTGAATGAAAATTCGACCCCGTAGAAAGTGAACACTATTTTTGAAAATCCCCAACTCTTGACTTGAACACCTTCATTACCGGATGAGGCGCCACCTTTGCTTTTTTGTATGTTGGCGTCTTCAAACGCTTTGGCTGCAGCTTTTGCCTGCTTGCGACTGGCCTGCCCGGCTGGCGTTGTCTCGTAAAACAGTACCCCGGCCACAGCAAATACGACTAAGCCAAAATAACCTATGTAACTGCTGAGATTGACTTTCCCCGCCGTCAGAACAGGAATCAGATACGCCCCGACAATTCCTCCACCGGCAAGGCACAGGGCTAAAGGCATGACCAGTCTCCCCATCCGCAAATAGGTAATTGATGAAATTAATGCCGAGAGAGCGACCAGATACTGGTTACAAACCCTGATTGAATCGGTAAGTAGCTTATTCAAGGTTGGATTAGTGTCCTTGAAACTCTTGCCGTAGTCAGCGAGTCCAAATACTGTTATGTGTCCAACTCCAGCCATAATTCCACCAAAGGCTCCAACTGATGAAAAAATCCAACCAACCCAAATTCCCCACAAGATGTACCATAACAGAAATGAATGCGGGGCTCCGGGTATACCCATGAATCCAGGAGGAGCTTGAGGATCTATCATCCCAACCCCCGTTCCTTTGGGAGTCTTGGCTATCGCTTCCTCCAACTTGCCGGCATGCGCCGGATCGTTAAGGATTATTGTGGCGGTAAATGCGATGGCAATGGCCATCCCTACAATCAACCAAACTTTCCTGTTCATCTAGACCTCCTTTGTGTATTGACAAACTTCTCAGTCCAATCCATGAATATCAAGTAGTCTCTCTTTTCCGACGTAATCTCTCGTTTGGTATTTGCTGATTCGGCCAATCTTCGCCGTCAGGTCGGTTATTTTCTTCAGGTTACGAATAATCAACTCTATGTCTTCGAGTAGCCGTTCCTTATCGTCAACTCCACGTTTCATCAATTGCGCCGTTCCAAGCGCCGCAAAAATTGGTGAGTTCAACTCGTGAGAAACTGCGGCGGAAGTTTCCAGCACACCTTTCATCTTTTCCGTTTCCAAGGTCTGCTGCTCCTGAAGCCACTGGACGGTAATATCTCTTATGATTTCGATGACATTCTCCACTTCCCCTTCTTGATTCAAAATCGGCGCTAGAATGACATCAAAGAAAGAAGAACTACCATCAATCGATTCTTTTCTTGTGGCAAAGTTGACGGAGTATTTATTCTTAATGACTTCTTGCACAGGGCATGATGTACAGTGGTCGCAGGGTTCTATACAGTCAGGATTCTCCAGCCGTTCACATTTTTCCCCAAGCAATGATTCTTTTGTTCGGTGATGAGCCTCTTCGAATTTGGTGTTGACCAGAACGATGTTTTTGTTCACATCTATGGCCATCAGTTGAACATCCAGCGCATCTACCACCTGTTGTAGAAATCGCCGCTCACCTTCAATGGCATAGAGCAGGTTGTTTACCTGTTCATAGTGCATTGCGTTTCTTATGGCTATTCCGCACTGTTCGGACAAGGCAGTCACAAAACTGATTTCTTCTTCTGAAAACTCCCTGACGCTGGCACTCAAAAGACGAAGCACCCCAAGTATTTCACCCATAGCAGTGATGGGTACGGCCAGTATTGACTCGATTCCCTCCTCCTTCGCCTCTTTCGTAAATTTTATTCGAGGGTCGGTCGTAGCATGAGCCATTGCAACCGGCTTACCTTCCAGAACCAGTTGGATAGCTTCTTCCGTGTCTATGGAACCGCGAGTCAAGTATTTTTCGGAAAGGCCTCTAGAGGCAACTAGCACCAAATGTTTGCCCGTTTCATCAAGTAGCCTTACGGTTACAGCATTTAAGCCAAGCAGTTGGGGAAGCCTTAGCACAATTAGATCGAGAATGGTCTTAACATCCAGAGTGGTATTGACAACCTGGCTGACTTCATGCAACGCCTCCAGGTAGTGGACCTGCCGGATGCGGGATTCCATGTCACGAAGGTGCTGAATGGCTACCCCGCAATGTTCAGCCAAGGAGACAGTAAATTTGATTTCATCCGGAGTAAACTCCTTATGCTCCCGAGTGAGAAGTCTTAAAACACCGAGCGCCTTATCGTATGCAACGATGGGAACTGCGAGTATGGATTTGATCCCTTCTTCATGCGCTTCGACCTTGCATTTGATTCGTGGATCCGACGCAGCGTCATAAATGGCCACAGGAATTCCCTGGAGCACTTCAGAGACACTCTTTTCAGATTCCAGCGGCGCCTTGCTCAAGTAACGCTCGCTCAGCCCGCAAGACGCCTTTAGAGTTAGCTGCGAAGAATCTTTATCAAATAGACTAATTGTTGCCCCTTCTACGCCCAACGTTTCGGTAGTTTTGGTCAAAACAATATTCATGATCTCGTCCACGCTCATCGCAGAGGAGACACTCTTAGTTACCTGGTGAAACACGTCCAGGTAATCCCGGTCTTTTGAGCCATTTTTTAACAAGTTAGGCATACGTTCCGTTTGAAAACTACATTGTTTTAATAGCCGGTTTGGCGCTTTCCAAATTGATCGTGCGGCTTGTAGTGAGAAAGGGTTATCAATTCATAGGCTCCGCTTGGAAACAAAATACTGACGTCGACCAAAATCGCCTTTAATTATTGGGTCATCTGACTGACTTAAGAGCAGGGCAGCGATTAACAACATTTTGCGCCCTGATTCCCCTGGATGGGACAAAGAGGGCCCTGCCGGTTTATTTAGGAGATAGGTGGAGGGCCCAACTCGCCCTGCAGGCCCCTGCAGAGGCGCAACTCAATTCAAAAAATGGAAACACTAATGTCAGATAGCAAACGTCTTATTACAAGATCGCCAAGCCTATTTCATATTTACCCTAGCCCTATTAGAGGCTCTAGGGTACGCTTTAAAGCTAAGCCTTTTTCGAAACTTGAACTTTTATGTATTTTAACAGTGTTGTTCCACCAAATTTTTCAGGGGCATTGGGTGGTCCGATTCCTGCGCTGTTACTCCCGCCATAACCTGGATACTTGGGGTCTCCTTCCAAACCTTTCCAGTGACCAAACCCGCCTGCCGCTCCAACAACCCCCTGACGGATAAACCAGGTTACGTGCGCAGGCATAATCAAATTGCCATAGGGTGAATTGACTTCAACCGTTGTTCCGCTTTCAATCCCTCTCTTCTTGGCGTCCAGAACATTTATCCACAAAGGGTTTCTTCCGTAAAGACGCATTAATGCGAAGTTGTTGAATGTTGAACTATGCTCGTGTTCAAAAACTCTGAAATTACCAAGAATTAATGGATAGTTTGCATCTGGTTTAAGTTCGGGCATTTCCGCGCCAGGATCTTTGTAATCAGGCAGAGGGTCTACTCCACGTTCGACAGCTACAGGGTTTAGAAAATTGTATTTGCCCGTCTTTGTCTTACCGGAAGACCCGTACCCCTCAGGTGGGTTTAGACCATTCCATTTTTTGTATTTATAGAACTCATGCGGATCAGTGATGATGAAACCCTTTTCCTTCAGTTCATCAAAAGACCAGGGCGTTCCTGACAGTTGGTTTCTATACGCGTCTTCTATGTTATCCCATGGGAAATATTGGTCCAGACCCATTCTCTTGGCTAACTCTATAAAGATCCACGAGGTGGGTCTAGTGTCATACATGGGTTTTACAACCTCAGCATAATATGCGATAAACGCGTCATACAGCCAATCCGCCTTCATTTGAGTCTGTTCCGAATAGGTGGATTCAGGTAGCACGACGTCACTGAGCACAGCGGTGTTGCACATAAAAGCATCTATTGTCACAAGGAAATCCAACTTCTTGAACGCTTCAACATTTGCGTTTTGATTTCCCCAAGAAAGCACAGGGTCTCCATAGTAAGCAATCATGCCTGTGATTATTCCTGTCTCGACCGCTTCAGCGAATTTGGCCGGGGCCCATCCGTCCCACATGTGAAATTTGAACATTTTACCTGGAGAATTTGCAGGTGGCTTCTGCTGCCCTTGTCCCCAGGCGCTTTTTAGTTTGCGCTTGAACGGGAGACTCGGCCCACCAGGAGCATCGAACGTGCCCAGAAGCCCGTTAAGGCTCTGAATGGCCTGCACGGCATGGAATGCATTAGGACTTTGAGCCACACCGGCCCAACTTATTACACCGGGATGCTTCGCTGCCGCAACTTCCAGCGCTATTCTCTCAATGGTAGACGCCGGAACGCCGCTAATTTTTTCAGCCCATTCTGGAGTGCGAGCGACCCCATCTTCTTCCCCCATGAGTCGTTTCTTGTAAGCATCGAAGCCGTGTGTCCATTCTTCCACGAATTCTTTATTGTAGAGTTCGTTCTTCACAATGACATAGGCCATGGCGAGGGCCACTGCCCCATCAGTAGATGGAATTATAGGTACCCATTCCGTCGCGGAAGCCGCTGTTTCACTGCGACGCGGATCAAAAACAACCAACTTCGCGCCTCTATTAATGGCGGCTTTCAACATCGCTGTCTTCCTTTGACCATAAGAAGTGGCCAAATCATTGATGCCAAACATAACGATGTAATCGGAATCGCTATAATGGATCCATGGGCGTTTATCGTTAAGGTTGTGTTCATTCGCCATACGATTAGAATTGTCACACATGCATCGGTGGCCATGTTTATGAGCCCCATAGTGATCGAAAAGAGCTTCTGTAAGCCAATTGTTCCAGTCGTTACCTCGGAAAAAGGCTACTTTGTGTGGATCAGAAGCCCCTTTCAGGTAACCGACGACCTTGTCAAGAGCCTCGTCCCAAGACGCCTTCCGGAACCTTCCGTTTTCTTTAATTAACGGTGTTTTTAAACGGTAAGCGCTGTATACATTGCTGGCTACATTAGCACCTTTGGGGCAAATCCTACCGTCACTTTTAGGATCCCCCTTCAACCCTGACACAGATTCGAGAATCCCGTCTTTGACCTTGGCGGTGACCCCACATAGCGCCCCGCAAGTGTAGCAATGTGTGTTCACCATTTTGACCGGTTCAGCCTTTACAGTGCCCTGAATTATAGTTACCGGGTCCTCTGGGAACTCAAGTCTGGACAGTACGGACGCAAGCACATTGGAGGAATTCACGTAGTCCTCGCTGATCATTCTTCCGGCAGCACGGTCTACTACAGCCTTACGTTCAAGAAAAAGGAATCCAAGCGTAATCTCCGCAAGACCCCTGTAAAAATCTGATTGGGCGCTTTGCGCAAGCACAGCGGCAAATTCTACTGACCACGGCTGTAAATGTTTTACGAGAAAATCCTTTTCCTGGTCGAGAAGTTCCTGTCCCCCATCTTCGATCTCCCGACCACACAGGTAGGCCATGAAATCTAACTCAACAGCGATGTGATCATCTAAATCCAGAAATTCGGGATTTTTATGAACTCCGGCTTTCCGATAAGCTTCTTTTGCTTCCTCCAGAGGCTCCTGGCAGGCAAGTGGCTCTCTGACTACAACCGCCGATGCGTAAGGGAAAGTGGGGTTGTTCCCACTGTTTAAAAAGATGTCCGCATACTCATATCGCAAGGAATTGTATCCTTCATCAGGATCAGTTTCTTTAAGATAACTCGCAATCCGGGAAAACCCTAAATTCAGATCGGCTGAAGTAAGCCTTTCCGATGCGCTTTGCAAAGCGGAAACAAAGAGAGGAGATTTAAGCTTGTCCCATGTTTTCCTGCTGATCTCATCACGCAAAAGGGTGGATAAGAAGCGATAAACGACCCGCCTCCCTCTGTTGAAATCGTCGCTGACCATATACTTTCCTCCTTGGAGTAATGAACGAATTTCAGATGTTCAGCTCTTCCTTCGAGCCCTTCCTACCCTTTTGCAAGGCCGCTGATATACCTTTTTCCAGGTCATCAACGTCAATCGGCTTGGTCAAATATGAGTGGATACCGAGCCCCACAGCCTTTTTGGCGGTTTCTATCGTTGGATACCCTGTAAGTAAAAGGGCTTTTATGTTTGGATTGGACTCCTTCAGCTTCTCCAAGACATCCAACCCACTCATTTTCTTGAGTTTCAGATCGAGGATTGCTAGATCCACAGGGTTGGCCTTGGCGTAATCGATGGCCTCGTCTTCATTCTCGAAAGCGACGGCCTTGTGCTTCATTCCGTCTGCGATTCGTTTCACAAGGTTGCAAGCGTCTTGCTCGTCGTCCAACACTAGTATGTTTGCCATCTCAAAACCTCCAGGTTAATCAATCGATCGTGAAACTACTTCCTCAAAAAATAGCAAGCATTGTGCCAAAATAATAGTTGGCCTACTGTAATACGATTTGTCATTGAAATTACTAAAGATAAGGTTTCCTGTTCAGGAATAGGAGCCTTTCAATCACTCCTTCGGCTGACAAATAAGCAGCAAAAGTACTGCGTTAATGCAGACAGGGTATCCGATAAACATCAATGAATCCAGATTGATATAATGGTAATTCAAGAAAATGGCGCCGCAATAAAAACGCTGCGGCACGTAAGTAGGTTCAGGTCACATTGAACAAGTAAGCAAGTCTTATCGAATGGATGGAAAAGCCTTTAGAAGCAGCGGTAGGGCATAGCTATTCGTTGGCTACTGGAATCTGATCTTCCGCGCCGTTTTCCCCGGAATGGCCCCTCAATGGCAGCAAGATGTTGAAGGTGGTTCCGGCGCCTTCTTCGCTTTCAACTTCGATACGACCACCATGGGCCTGAACAATGCCATAACTAACGGAAAGTCCCAATCCCGTGCCTACCCCGACAGGCTTCGTAGTGAAAAAGGGGTCAAATATCTTTTCAGCCGTTTTGGGGGACATTCCACACCCGTCGTCAGAGACAGAAATCAGAATGCCCTGCTGATCCTTATCAACCTTGGCGGCGATAACAATAGTTCCGTTGCCCGAAATAGCCTGCTTGGCATTCACCATAAGGTTTACCAGGACCTGTTTAAGTTTTTCACCATCAGCAAAAAGCTTTGGTAGGTCTGGCTCAAAGTTGGTCTTGACTATGACGCCTTCCTTTTCAAACTGATGGCCGAGAAGTGATATCACGTCATTGAAACACTCAATCAAGTCAACATAAGATTTCTTGGTCTTCGAGTCCCGCGCAAACTTGAGCAGGTCCTGGACTATGCGTTTGCAGTTCTTCGTTTGTTTTTGTATTATTTCAAGGTCTCCATGACTGCCCTCGTGGACATTGCAACCTCTTAAGAGCAACTGGGTGTACCCTAAGATTATGCCCAATGGAGTGTTTAATTCATGGGCTACACCAGCGGCCGTTTGACCAAGAGAAGCGAGTCGATCAGCTTGTTGAAGTTGTCTTTCCATACGCCTTCTGGCAGTAATATCTTTGGCGATCCCCACGTAACTTTGCTCTTTTTCCTCCTCACCCATAGCTCCCGTCACGCTGAGGAGAATAAAAATCTCTAGCCCCGATTTCGCTCTAATCCTATATTCTCTATCCTTGATAGAGCCTGAAACTGAGAGATCTCTTAGAAAATCCTCATAATCGGACTTCGAGAAAAAGGTGTCGGCCAATCGAACCGACCCGATAAGCTCGAATGTGGAATCATATCCTAAAGTATCCAAACCCGATGGATTTATATCCTTGAAATTAAAGTTATCGTCGAGGATAAAAATCATGTCCATTGAACCCTCGAAAATACCCCGATATTTTTTCTCAGAGAGGCTCAATTGGCGGGTGCGTTTTTCTACCAACTCCTCGAGATTGTGGTTGAGCAACTTTATGTCCTGAGTCGCCTTTTCCAGGGCAATCTTATCGCTAAGAATTTCTGCGTTGATTCTTTGTACTTTCGGAAAAAATAAGGTTACTGAGGCAACCACGACGAATGCGATGGAATTGATCCCGCCGGTGAAAGGTCGAAAAAGCTCCCAAATATAGCTGTAACCGGTCATCACCATGACATGTTTTGCCAAGTGGCCAACAGACCGAGAAATGGAAAATCCGGCAAGCGCAGCGCAAAGCACCAACAAATACATCCAGATGACACTTGATGGCTCAGCTTTTCTAAGACGCGCTGCGTAATAAACTGCTCCAAAGGAAATCAGGATCATCAGTGACGAGCCGACCACATCGGAAAACCAAACTGGAGCAAGAGAATGCGAACCCGTCATTGGTTCCCTGCCGTCTTTAGCAATGTTTGTTTATAGAGATTTCGTATTCCCAGAAATAGGCATAAGATTGCCGGCACACATACTAAATGATCCATCTTAAGAAAGTAATAGAACACAGCGTATGAACCGCCTCCCGCAAGCAGTCTTTGGCCCCATCCGGTTCCATGCCCCTCAATAAGATCAGGCGGAATCCTTACCTCTACAAAGTGGCCCGACAATGCTACTAAATTCCAGAGGAAAAAAAGTAGACACGACATCTGAATCAGTCGCCAACCCCTCTCTTTGGTAAAACGGTTGACTTCCAACCAGTAAGCTAAGCCGACCATACTAAGGGCGAACAGCGCATGGGCCAGTTGGTGAGTGTAATACCCCTCGGGGGGGCCGTGACTTTGCAGGGCGAACGCCTGAACCGGGTCCAGACAAACCCCTAAGCCGGCAATCGAAAGGATCACACCATACCTGTAGCTACCCGAAGGTCGCGGCAACGCGGCCAATGCATCAAAACGAATCACGCTTGCCTTCTTGCGTATACTCTATACTTTAACGACACCTAAAATGTTTAAGAGGTAAACGCCAACGGTGACAGACCGATTTACGCCAATAAGGTTAAATCGGCGCCTCCCGTCAGACCTCGGAAACCCTTCCAGAACAATAGTAAACAAATATAACTAATTCTGGGCAATTTCAACAGTCAGCTCAACAAATCTTTTGTCAGCCAACAGACTTGGACACTTTTTGGTCGCATGCCGCAAATCTTTGTTTATCACTCTTTGACCTGTATGTCCTTGGCTTTTATCCCATAACGACGCATGACTTGCTGTAGAGACTGCCGCTCAAGTCCGCATTCCTTCGCCGCCCTGGTAACGTTTCCTTTATGTCTGGAAAGCACTCCTCTCAGAAAATCGCTGTGAAAGCGTTCCAAGGCGCGCGTCTTGGCCTCTTTGTATGTTAGACCAATTCCTTCTTCCCTAACAAAGCGCTCCTGTTCAGGAGCGGCGTCCCACTCAATATCCTCGAGTCTTATCTCTTCGCCCGGCGCAAGTAGTACGCAACTCCTAATCACGTTTTCCAGTTCCCTAACATTTCCTTTCCAACGATACGATATGAACCTATTCATAAGTTCCACTGAAATAGTTTTCTTTGGCCTGTGAAAGTCCTTACAGTAACGCTCAAGAAAATGCTCTACCAGAAGCGGAATGTCTTCAGGTCTTTCTCTGAGTGGCGGCAATTTCAGCGACACAACATTCAGACGGTAGAAAAGATCCTCCCGAAAAAGGTTTTCTTTTATTCTTCGTTCCAGATATTGATTAGTGGAGGCAATAATTCGCACATCAATTTTCAATGAGGCGGTCTGCCCTAATGGTCGAATCTCTTTATCCTGTAAAACCCTGAGAAGCTTCGTCTGAAGAGTTGGAGAAATCTCACCGATTTCGTCGAGATAAATTGTGCCTCCTCCGGCTTCCAGAAAGAGGCCCTTTTTGTCCTGAGTCGCATGGGTAAATGCGCCCCTACGATAACCAAACAGCTCACTCTCCAGGATATTTTCCGGAAGATTCGGACAATTGACGGCCACGAATGGCCCTTCGCTACGATCCCCATAATTGTGGATAGCCCTTGCGGCCATATCCTTCCCTGTCCCCGATTCACCCGTCAGAAGCACAGTTACGTCTGTCTTGCTGATAAGTCGAATTGTTTCGAAAACTTTTTTTATTTTGGCGCTGGTCCCCACCATTTCCTGGAAACCTTGTTGTTCCCTAATGCGTCGTTGGAGGATAAGGTTTTCCCGAACCAGGCAACTCCTTTCCAGAGCTTTTTCCATCAAAAGGATTAGTTTATCCAGTTCAAAGGGTTTGGCTATAAAATCATAGGCTCCTTTTTTAATCGCCTTAACAGCAAGGTCTATGCTCCCGTAGGAAGTCATCATAACCACAGTCAGGTCCGGGCGGCCGCTCTTGGAGCGTTCCAGGAACTCCATACCGTCCATGCCAGGCATTCGTATGTCTGCGAGAACAACGTCAAAAGGATTAGTTTCTAGAAGTCTCAGGGCTCTTGTTGCATCCGCTGCGGTTTCAATGTCGCAGTTTAAATCTTCTGAAAGGGATCGCTTGAGGAGTCTGAGCATGTCTTCTTCGTCATCAACTATCAACAGACTTGGACGTGAAGATTTTGTCATGACTCGCTTTCGGAAACCGTAAAGTTGATCTCAAAAAACAATTTAGGGGATGTGTAGCGAAAAAACGCCTGTTTGGCTCGCTTGAAAACGCTGATGTTTTACTGTTGCTTATGGTACTTCAGTGCCCGCGCCACGGTCAAGCACAATGTTAATCGCAGGACTTCTCAGAATTAGTCCTTGCTTCACCAGTTCAAACTTTGGACTCCTTAACCTCAGAAACATCTGACAAACTATCATTAATTTGGCTTCGCGAGATTTTCTTGACAGATTCGGTCACTTGCTGGATACTATTTATAATATGAGTAGTCATTCTATGATTATCGTCGGAAGTGAGCCTAGAAATTAGGCTGAAATATGCCCCACGTGGCGTTCTTAATTTACAGGACCCTCAAGGCCATAAAACCGTTTCACCAAACCAGATTACCCTGTCGGAGGCATGTTTACTCGGCAGAGGCGAAGTCAACCCTCATAGAGGATTACAATGAAAAGAAGAAGTCTCGGAGTTTCCTTTTTCTGTTCTTTATTCTTAGCAGCCTTTCTGATTGCTTTTGTTTCGGACTGTCCGGCAACTAGCGCCGGACGTGTGACGATTTTCGCCGCAGCCTCCACGACTAATGCAATCAATGACATAGCGGCAGCATTTAAAAAACAGACTGACATCGAGGTGACGCCGTCATTCGCTTCATCTTCCACATTAGCCAAACAGATAGATCAAGGGGCGCCTGCCTCCGTTTATATTTCCGCGGATGAAGACTGGATGAACTTTCTCGACAAGAAAAATCTTATCGACTCTTCATCCAGACGTGATTTGTTAGGCAACCGACTTGTAATAATTGCTCCGGCCTCGAGTAAATTGACAAAGATTGATAACGTGAAATCTGAAATTATCGGCGCTCTTGGCGCTGGAAAGATCACGACTGGGGATCCTGACCACGTGCCCGTAGGGAAATACACCAAGGCCGCCATGCAAAAGCTCGGGGTCTGGAACGACCTTGAGCCGAAAATGGCGCGAGCGGGTGACGTCCGTGGGGCCCTGGCCCTTGTTGAAAGAGGTGAAGCTGAGCTAGGAGTTGTCTATTCTACAGATGCGGCGATTGGGAAAAACATAAAAATTATTGGCGCGTTTCCTTTGGCCAGTTATCCCAAGGTCGTTTATCCGGTTGCGTTGATCAAGTCCAATGTTAGCCCAGACGCTAAGAAATTCTTCGAGTTTCTAAATGGTCCAGAGGCAAAAGCAATTTTTGAAAAATATGGCTTTAGTGTGAAGTGACCAACATTTTGACATTAACACCCCTGGAAAGGGAAGCGCTTAGTCTGAGCTTATGGGTATCGACTTGGGCGGTCATATCCATTCTTCCCCCTGGAATATTTGTTGCCTGGTTGCTGGCTCGTAAGAAATTTATCGGAAAAACACTGCTCGACGGCCTGACGCATTTACCTCTAGTGCTGCCGCCTGTTGTAATCGGGTATCTGTTGCTTGTTCTGCTCGGTAGGAAGGGTATCATCGGGGCCTGGATCTACGAAAACCTTGGAATCAGCTTTATCTTTAACTGGAAGGGCGCTGCGGTAGCATCCGCCGTAGTCGCTTTTCCTCTCCTTGTTAGGGCAATTCGACTTTCCATTGAACAGGTCGATGAAGGTCTGGAAGCCGCAGCGAGAACTTTAGGGGCCGGGACGCGCCGCATATTCTTTACCATCACCATGCCTTTAATTATGCCGGGGATTATTACGGGCATGGTGTTGGCCTTCGCACGTAGTCTCAGCGAATTCGGAGCTACTATAACTTTTGTTTCGAACATTCCAGGACAAACTCGGACATTGCCCCTCGCGTTATACACACTGACCCAAGTTCCTGATGGTGAGGCGTCAGCCTTGCGTCTATGCGCAATTTCCGTATTCATAGCCTTTGTCGCTCTAATATTGTCCGAATTCAGTTCCAGATACGTTTTTAATAAAATTCGAGGTTAACTGGTGCTAAAAGTTGATGTGCGAAAGACATTGGGCGAATTCCAGATGAATGTCACATTTTCCACCGAGGATTCAGGAGTTACCGCTTTTTTTGGTCCTTCCGGGGCAGGAAAGACCTCGGTCATCAACATGGTCGCCGGACTTCTTGAACCTGACCAAGGCCAAATTTCCATAGACAATGAAGCAATATTTGATTCGGGGAAAAGGATTAATCTTGCG
>JAZDKD010000464.1:0-2596 GCA_043803345.1 Pseudomonadota bacterium | reverse complement strand
GCTTTTAAGAAAAGGATTGAGCGTCAACGAAGTCTTGGCGGCATATTGCTCAGCTATGGCAGATCGTATCTATTCCCTCCTTGAAAGGGTAGGCGTTGAACCGGAATTTGCGATTACGGGAGGAATGGCAAAAAACAAAGGTGTTATAGGAAGACTTAGAAAAAAGATGGGTCTTGAACCAATGAAAACTTCGTGGGACACTCAGCTGGCCGGGGCTGCAGGGGCGGCGTTGTTCGGTTATGCCCTATGTCAAAAAGGTAAAGCAGCCAAATAAACGCTCAGTGAGTTCATTTTAGTGCATTTGAGATGCTAGCCAATTACGGATACAGTGACGGATCAGGGAACTATTTTATCACCATCGACACGGACAAATGCAATGCCTGTGGCGCGTGCGTGAAAGCCTGTCCAGCAAAGATCTTCCTAGTGGTTGACGAGGATCCCAATGATCCAATGAATGAGCAGCCCCTGGTTATAGTGGTTCCCGAACATAACAAGAAACTCAGATACGAATGTGAGACTTGCAAACCTTCGGTAAATGTCCGACCGCATATACCTTGCGTGCAAGCCTGTGAAACTGGGGCACTTTCACATTTCTGGCAGAATTCCGCTGTCAGAAAATGAGCTAATTCCCTCTGGTAAGCTATACAAGTAAGATGGCCGCTAGAGCTATCTACACCATCCTGGGCGCGTCCGCAGAAGATGTTTTAAGGTTTGGATATCTGACATTACGGGGAGAGTTGTTTAAATTTTGTGATCAGCTTAGCAAGATTCTCCAGATCGTCCGGTGTTCTTATATGCCCTAAAATCCCCAATCCTTCGGCTCGATCATGAATGATAGCTTCATCCTGATCACAAACCACTATGGCGGAAGTCATCCAGTTAATTTTCAAGAACTCGCCAATCAATTTCAAACCTTCTCCTGTAGAAGGGTCGTCTTGAACTATCAGAAGTTGAAAAGAATCCTTTTGTTGGCTTCTGAGAGCTTCATCTGCTTTAGAGAAAACTTCAGGAACAATCTGAAAGGACCCCAACATATTGAGAATCAAAGAAAGATTTAAGGTCCCGTTCAGCAAAATACACGCCCTCGGCAATTTATTCTCTTCGTCCTTTTCCAATTTAGCCAGTGCTCCTCGTAGTGTGTTAACCGCTAAATCAGCGCAATGAGTGTTTTCCTTGGGCAGTCCACCCAGAAATTCAATCAATTCTTCGGGTGTGATTCTGCGAGCTTCTTCGGGTGGCCTGCCCTCAGCCATACTGGTCAATGCGCTCGCGCAAGCGATTGTGGGACCACAACCATTAGTGACAAACCCTATCTTGGAAATTTTCTGGTCTGACGTTCTTAAAAAAATTCCAATTGTGTCACCACAAATTCCACTCATAAATGTATAAGCGTCGGCATCCTCAATCGAACCCATGTTCCTCGGGTTGTTAAAGTGCTCAATAACTATGGGTGAAAAAAGCTTGGCAGCTTCTTCAAGGACTAATCCCTCAATATCATCAAAAATGTCATTCTCTGATGTCATAAAGTTTTCCCGTGTCACCTGTTTGAGAAAGTTCCGCCACAGCAACTTCCCGGCACACAATTTTGTTTGGATGGGTTAGATCCACAACAGCTACCGTGAGAAGCCAAATGTTCAGAATTCACGCCGGGGAGGGAAGGGGCTGACATTATGCCTTGCAGTTGGCTTGAACCGCATGTCCCACAGACCTTTGGATCAGAATTTCGACCTATGTCAACAAGCAATTCACTTATTTTACCACATTCAAGACACTTAAATTCTTTTATGGGCACTGTGTAAACCTCCAGCTTATTAATTTGTCAAACATTTACGATTTCTTCCAGATGTTTGGCTCTTGAAAAATTCTCCACACTTATGAAAAGAGATTTGACTCCGGGTAAGGATTCGATCTTGTTCTTTATAGAGCCTGCCAGGGAGTAAGCCATAGGACATGTAGGCGATGACGGTCTGAAAATAAGATTCACAGCGCCATCTTCATCTATCGAGACTCCCTTGATAATGCCCATACGCATTATGCTCAGATGTGTTTCGGGATCAATTATTTCAGCAAGCGCTTTATTTATGTCGCCTTCCAAAAGCTCTTTTTCCATGGTTGACCTCTGTCCTATTGCCAAATCTGTCGATTTAACCTTTCCCATATTTCTACTATAGCGTCGCTGGCAGGGCCTGGTCCCTCTTCAACAACTGTTTTCCTTCTCACCATGGATTTTGTGACAGTCTTGTCATACGGTATATTACCGGCCAGCGCGATACTCTGAGATTTGGCGAACTTCTCGATCTCTCCAGTCATTCCCGGGTGGATATCCCATTTGTTGATTACCAAGGAAAGGGGAATGTTAAAACCTTTTACGAGTTCCGACGCCCTTTTCATGTCATGCAATCCTGACATGGTAGGCTCAGTAATAATGACAACGTAGTCAACTCCGGTGATAGACGAAATTACAGGACAACCTACGCCAGGGGCCCCGTCAGCAATTACGATTTCCAGGTTTTTCTCTTCGGCTATTAATTTAGCCTGATTCCTAACAAGAGCCACTAGCTTCCCGGAATTTTCTTCGCCGGGAATAAGGTTCGCG
>JAZDKD010000463.1:0-3534 GCA_043803345.1 Pseudomonadota bacterium | reverse complement strand
GAAATTGATCGGGGTTCTCTAAATCCAGCGTTGTTAGCGTACTCAAACTGGTTGCCCTTGGCTTGATTGTGCACCAGACACACGCCAGGGACAAGATCATAATCATAATTGGAGACAGGTTCCGTGAAATCTCTTTTTGCCCTGTCGAAACCTCTGGGGTAAACATCCCCGAGATAAGTTGTTTTCAAGGCTACTTCAGATAGCTTTTCCAAAGCCAGTAAAAGCAGTCCAATGGCGACTATCAGGAAGACCGCATATCCTGTTTTTCTGAGGCTGAACCAAACTGCCGCTCCAATTCGTTGAAAGATACCGCTCATGCCGCATCCTTTTGTTCGGCGCCACAAACTTCAAAACGATCTCCGGAATAGTGTCTGAGGAAGCCTTCAGCCATTTGGCTTGTTACGGCATTATGGCAACACAGGAAAATAACTCTCGATTTTTGAGTTTTCATTCCTACGATCCTCTCTTCAGTGAAATGGGAAATACGATCAATTCTTACTAAAGCAACTCCTTGGGTGACGACAATCTGTTAATTGAGGATTTAACCAAACCCTCAATTACAGTAAAAACCTATTAAAGCAGTCTGTTCCATCAAGTGTCCTAAAAAATTTAGTTTGCGACTTTTACCTGTGCCAAACCGGAACCTCATGAAAATATTTGTCCCTAAATTTTAAGGCGACATTCACAAGGCTTATCAGGACCGGCACTTCAAGTAATGGGCCTATGACAGTGGCGAAAGCTTCGCCAGAATTGATGCCGAACACTGCTATAGCCACGGCAATTGCCAGCTCGAAATTGTTACTGGCCGCTGTGAATCCCAGAGTAACCGTTTTAGGATAATCTGCCCCGATTTTGTGTCCCATCCAGAAACTCACGAGAAACATAACAACAAAATAGATGCACAAGGGAATGGCTATCCTGACCACATCGAAAGGAATGGTCAGAATTAAATTGCCCTTAAGGCTGAACATAACAACAATCGTGAATAACAACGCTATCAGCGTTATCGGACTTATGGTTGGAATAAACGATTTCTCATACCACACTTTCCCCTTGATCTTGAGCATGATAAACCGCGTGAGTATGCCTGCGATAAAAGGGACCCCCAGATAAATGAACACGCTTTCCGCAATCTGCGAAATTGTTACCTGTACAACGCTCCCGCTGAGACCAAAAAGAGGGGGAAGCACAGTAATAAAAATCCAGGCGTATACACTGTAAAACAAGACCTGAAAGACGCTATTAAAGGCTACGAGTCCGGCAGCGTATTGAGTGTCTCCCTCGGCCAGTTCGTTCCATACGATTACCATTGCGATACACCTGGCCAGGCCTATCAGGATCAAACCGACCATGTATTCAGGACGATCCGGCAAGAATATTATTGCAAGGAAAAACATTAGGATAGGGCCTACAACCCAGTTCTGGATTAATGAAAGAACTAAAATCTTAGTATCGCGAAATACCTGCCCCATCTCTTCATATTTCACTTTTGCCAATGGAGGATACATCATCAATATCAACCCCGCGGCAATAGGAATGGATGTTGTTCCAACCTGCAGACCAGATATGAACTTTGTGATCGCCGGAGCGAGATAGCCGATTCCAATGCCCAATGCCATCGCAATGAATATGATTAAAGTTAAACACCTATCTAGTAGAGAGAGACTTTTCTTAGATCCCATGGTTTATTCCTCCTCGAATCGGATCCAAGTAAAATGTTGTAAACATGCCTGAAAGCTACTCAGGCCTTATCCATGAAAAATTCAAATATCGTATTCTGCCGGACGATATTGTTTTGTGTCACCGTTTCCTTTTTGCCTTGCATAACTCTTCAGGGTCAAATTTAAGAACGTCCCTAAGTTGACGCTGATCTTTGAGAATTAGTGGGTCTGCTGAAACTGCCCCACATACCCAGGACAAAGCCTGGCGGCATAAAACTGGGGCCTCAGCAATATCTGGCAACCGATAATAGACCCATCTACCTTTTTTGCTTGATTCAACCAAGCCCGCCTGCTTTAGTATCGACATGTGCTTGGATACTGTCGAGTGCGCCAGTTGCAGCAATTCAACGATTTGACAGACGCACAACTCGCCTTGTCGCAGCGCCATGATGGCTCGCAATCTGTTTTCATCGCTAATCGCCTTTATAATATCGAGGAATTTAAGGATACTCATAAGTCTATACATCGCCACATAACGAAATATAACAATATTTAACTCACGCCTTTTCAATTGTCAACCCAGACGTTATCCCCCTGAAAACATTTATTTCGTTTGCCCGGATTCCCTGTTAAAGCGACTGAGGTACTCCGCCAGTTTAGTTTTCTTTACTGGGTCCAGTTCCGGGCAATCCTCCACTTCCTTGACTTCATCTATTACTCGAAGGGCAAAAACCATGCACGTAGGTTCCCCGCATTTCTTACAATTCGTCTTGGGGAGCAATTTTAGTATCTCCAGCATTTGGGGGGCGGGCGGTTTGTCAAATGTTGGCTCGATCTTATCTCGGCCCTCCCAGGTTTGATTGATTTCCTTCTTCAACCAGCCAACGATTTTTTCCGCTTCGGCTTCATCTTTAAGAGCGTTAACGAATATTTCTTTGGCGTGAAGACTTATAAGCCTTCCATGTATCTGCAGCGTGAGGGTCGGGGGCGACGCGACATAATCACCGCCTCCGCCCATCGCAGTGTTCAAATAGGGCAAAACCTCGGATATGTCTTGTTCCAAATGGGCCACGCAATGAACCGATTCAAAACTTGGATTGCACTTGGGTCGGAACATCTCAATTTGAAAATTGTTTAGCAACACCGGTATAATCCTGAATGTCGTTCGTCCAAGTCTCGCGAAAAAATGTCGCGTTTTATAAGAGTCTAAGAACTCGAGCAATACATCAGTTACTCGCCTTGTAGTTCTCAATCAGCATCGTTTTAAGCAACTCTATCGGCTCAAGTTTGTTACGCTCGGCAGCCTGTTTAAGAGATTCATCTTCTTTTATGTTAATTCCCAGTGAAGTGAGTCTTGCCATGGTCTTTGCAGCATTCAGATTCATCGACGTTGAAAGATCCATAAATGTTTTTCGACCGAATCCGGTCCCGGCGAACTTTTTCTCGACCATCTCAGGTGTAAATCCATCGCCCGTTTCCACCGGAGAAACCGGAACTTCAAATCTCTTGATCAACATGTAAAGTTGCAAGGGGTTTGTCCCGTTGATCTTAGCCACTTCAGCCAGAGAATCGTTGGGGTTACCTAACTTGATTCCTTTTGACTGAAGTTCGGCTATGGCAGCGTCCAGAGGTATGTCGACCTTCTTGCAAAAGGACTGCAAATTCAATAATTCGGCCCTGCCAAAAGGAGGTTCGTATTCGCGGCTAACCCATGAATTCTTCGCAAATTCACTGAGATCCAAGGCGTAACTTAATGGAGGAATACGATAAATTGAACTAATAATTAAGAACCCTACAACGATTGATGTGATGAAAATTTCCTTTTTGTGTCTTAGCCCTCTGTTTTTTTTGTCCACGAAATAACCCGACAGTG
>JAZDKD010000462.1:0-11423 GCA_043803345.1 Pseudomonadota bacterium | reverse complement strand
GACAATTATAATCATTATAATATAAAGAGTGTTTTTATAATCCCTCAGGTTTTCAATCAATGATTTCGAGTTGAGAACTAAGTCGGGAAAGTTTGCTAGTTCCATGGACGTTAATTGATCATTATTCTTGATGATCAATGACTCTCGAGACAAAACTATCCCCACAGATTTGTCTTTGAGATGCGAAAATGGTTTGGGTTCTGGTGTCTTACGGGTGTCAATTACTATTAGCATATTTGAATCGTCAGGGATTTCAATTATGTAAGGTTGCTTTTCTTTTATGGAAGCCTTACCATCAAGTATTGTGATTTCAGGGCTATACAGATCAAACTTTACCGCTGCTTTTTCGAGTAGGTCGAAAATTTCCAGTCCTGTGGTTAGAAGGAAAACAGCTGCGGTCGAAACAGAGCAAAACAACAAAATAAGTATCGTGGTTCTATACGAAAACGAGCGAGCCAATTCCGACAACCAAGCATTTACCCCCGATGGCGTTCCTGAGTTCAAATTCATGTATTCCTCACATTAAAATATTGCATCGCATGGGAAATGTTGAGAAACCACACTAGCTGCTGCGGTTCTTTGTAAACAGACCTCTCCCGAATTTATTTTTACAATTCTACCGTCAGCGCTTTCCACAAGGAGCGCTCCATCGGCGTCAACACCGACTGCGGTTCCTTCGACCCCGTCTCGACACATGCTGTGATCCTTGTGAGGCCACCTCTCTTGCCATAAGCGAGATACGAAACCTGAACCCTCTAATTCGAGTCTTCCAACTAATTCTCGCAGTCTCATCAATATGGACATACCTACATTTTTCAGGTCGAATTTACGCCCGGTCAGGATTGAACATGAAGTCAGGGATTCGGTCAGGTCGGCAGGAAAATCCTCCTCCAATGAATTAACGTTCAACCCAACCCCCAAAATTACGAATTCCAGACATGAATTGGTTATCTGGCCTTCAGATAAAATTCCCGCAATCTTTCTGTCATGAACAAGGACGTCATTTGGCCATTTCAAAGAAGAGGTAGAAGTGCCACATAGCTTGTCCACCATGTCCGCGACTCCGATTGAGAAGAGCATTCCTAATATGGGAGCTTCCCGAGGGTTAAGTTTGGGTCTGAGGATTACGGACATAGCGAGATTTTTACCCGGAGGAGAAAACCATGTTGCCCCACGCCTTCCTCTACCTCCAGTCTGAACTATTGCCATTACAGAAGTGCCGGAGGGCGACCCTGACAAGGCCAATTTTCTGGCCGAATCCTGAGTTGATTCAGCAAATTCAATCGTTTTGAGTACAGGATCGAACATGTTTCTCCATAAAACGCTGGTGATTGATCCAAGGGGTCGTCGGAAACTCTAACCACATTTCATGCTGAGCATCTTATTAAGAGCGTCGAGAAGCCCTTCACGTTTTGTAGTAAGCTCTTGCTGGCGATCTCTTTGCTTCTGTATCGCTTCTGGCTTCGCTTTGGCAATAAAGCTCTGATTGGAGAGCTTCTTTTCCACTGATTCATAATCGGCGCAAACTTTGGCGAGTTCTTTTTCGAGTCTCGTTATTTCCACGGCAGGATCTACAATTCCTCGCAGTGATATGTAAATTCTGGCGCCTGACACCACGGCTGTAACGCTGTCTTGGGGTGGGAAAAAAAGCGGTGTAAGTTGACACAAATCCAAATTGGAGATTTTAGCTAGATTTTGGATCATTCCCGTATTTGTCAGAACAAGATTAGCTTGGTCATCAGAAACACAAGCAAGTGTTACAGGCAAGGATTTGCCTGGAGCAATATTCATTTCGGCGCGCAAATTGCGAACAGCGGATATTACTGACATGATAAAATTCATGTCTTTTTCAGCTTTTTCATCAATGAGTGATTCATCCGGTGTGGGGTATTCGCCTCTCAAGACTGGAACGGCTCCAGGATTAAGCTTTGAGGATATCTCCTCAGTTATAAAGGGGATGAAAGGATGTAATAGCCTCAACAATGAATCTAACGTGTAGTTAAGGACGGCGGCGGCTCGTGATGATACTGCCGGGTCATTGTCAGCAAGTTGAATTTTGGATATCTCCAGATACCAATCACAAAATTCATGCCAAGAAAATTCGTATAGCGATTGAGCCGCGTCATTAAACGAATAATTGTCCAGGGCTTTACGAACGGCGCTTATTGTTATGTTAAGTCTGGAAAGAATCCATTTTTCGGACAAAGAAAAATCCGCAACACTTGTGATATCAGGTTTCGCATTGATCTTCTCACAGTAGGGTAAGGTGTATCTGGCTGCATTCCAGAGTTTGTTCATGAAGTTACGATAGCCCTCAATTCGGTTTTCCGAAAGTCGGATATCTCTTCCCTGGGCTGCCAATGCAGTCAGAGTAAACCTGAACGCGTCTGTGCCATATTTGTCCATGACCATTAGCGGATCAATCACATTACCAAGTGATTTGCTCATTTTCTTGCCATGTTCGTCCCTAACCAAAGCATGGATATAGACATCCTTGAATGGGACGTCTCCCATAAATTTGATACCCATCATCATCATTCTGGCAACCCAGAAGAACAAAATATCAAAACCTGTGACCAGGCACGATGTGGGATAAAAGGTGTCCAGAAGACGAGTTTTTTGAGGCCATCCCATGGTTGAGAAAGGCCACAGCGCAGAGGAAAACCAAGTGTCAAGAACATCTGTCTCCTGGACCAACTGCAAACTTTGGCATTGTGGACACTTACTGGGAGCGCTTCTGGCCACAACCAGATTTCCACAATCCTGGCAGGTCCAGGCAGGTATCCTGTGCCCCCACCATATTTGCCTTGATATGCACCAGTCTCTAATATTGTTCATCCAATCGTAATACGTCTTGACCCAGTGCTCCGGAATAATGCGGGTGTGTCCTTCTTGAACAGCCCGTAGGGCTTCCTGAGCTAGAGGGGCTACCCTTACGAACCATTGTTTGGATATAAGGGGTTCCACTATATCTTTACAGCGATAACATTTTCCCAGCCCGACCACGTAAGGTGTCACTTTCTCGAGAAAGCCTTTTTCCTGAAGCTCAGATACGATCTTTTCCCGGCACTCGTAACGGCTCAATCCGCAGAAGTGAATCCCCCTCTCGTTAATGGTTGCGTTCGAATCCATTATGGTGATGCGTTCCAAATCATGCTTGATCGACAGTTCGAAGTCTGTGAGATCGTGAGATGGTGTGACTTTCAGAGCGCCAGTGCCAAAATCCATTGCGACTACGGGATCACCTATTATTTTAAGTTTTCTACCGACTAAAGGCAGTATGGCACGTTTACCTATGTAGGAATAATATCGAGGGTCCGTTGGATTGACCGCCACGGCTGTGTCCCCCAACATGGTTTCGGGTCTTGTTGTGGCAACTATTATATGCTCATCCGAATCCTCAATAGGATATCTTACATGCCATAATGAGCCCTGGGTTTCATGATGTTCGACTTCGAGATCTGACAGGGCAGTGTGGCACCGTGGGCACCAATTTACTATGTAATCACCTTTGTAGATTAGGCCTTCCTCGTAAAGTCGCACAAAAACCTCTCGAACGGCGTTTGACAACCCCTCATCCATAGTAAAACGTTCCCTTTCCCAGTCACAGGAACATCCGAGCCGCTTCAACTGGTTTATGATTACCCCACCGGAATGTTGTTTCCATTCCCAAACCCGCTCAATAAATTTTTCTCTGCCAAGGTCCTGGCGGGTCAACCCTTCGGCAGCGAGTTGTCTTTCTACAACGTTCTGAGTGGCAATGCCGGCATGATCCATTCCCGGCATCCATAAGGTGTTGTATCCTCTCATCCGGTGGTATCGGACCAGTATATCCTGGAGAGTATTGTTCAGAGCGTGACCCATATGCAATGAACCGGTAACATTAGGAGGTGGTATCACGATCGAATACTCACGGTTTTTTTTATTCTCGTCAGCCTTGAAGCAGTTGGTTTTAATCCAAACGTCATACCACTTGGATTCAATCTGAATTGGGTCGTAAGTTTTGGGTAACAAATCCTGCGCCATAAAGGACTCCTGAAAGATAGAAGTTGGGGTTCAAATTAATAATTTGTCAGAATACCATGAAGAATCCCCATGAGCAATAGATCGAATATTCCAGTGTTACCCAAAGAAGCTGTTGATTTTTTTATACTATTTTGATATAATATGATCAAATCCATGTAATCAGGAGAATTATGATGCGATATTTATTGATGTCGCTAATAGCTGTAGCAGCATTATTCACATTTTGTTCAAGTTGTTTGGCAGTGGGCGTTTACACTCCGGGACAAGAAAAGTATAACTGCTCCTCTCTTGTTCAGCGCGGAATCATTCCAGACGCTTGGAATAAACTCACTGAAGCCCTATTAATACCTCAGATTTCATGGGCTATTGATAAGCTTACCATTGAAACTAAGGCCGTTATCGGGCAATTTGGTCAGCCCCCGTCCACCGACATTTCCAGTATTTCTTCATCCAAGGCTGACGAGACCAAGGAACTCAAGGATGAACCTTTGCCTCTAGTTAAGGAAACATCAAAAAAACTGGATAAAAAACCAAAAAAACCTTTGCCCAAAAGCGCCAAGGCTAACCTCAAAAAGAGTAAACAACTTGATAAGAAAGACTCTAAACCCAAGAAAAGGATAAAAGCCCCTCTGAAAGCACTGTAAGATTTATGAATTGGATAAATTCTGGTGATCTTTGCGCTTTTTTCTCCGCTTAGACGCAGGTTTTCTCCGCCATTTACGCTGCAACCAGAAACCTTGCTCAGGATTTATCCTGAGCCAGGTTTCAAAGAGATCATGGAATTTTTGACTCAAAGCTCGTAAATCGGCTCTGTGATCACCCGTCGGTTCAAATTCAATGTCGGGTCCTAATGTCGAAAGATATTTTCCGTTATCCAGGCGGTAAGTGCAGATGGGAAGTATCCTAGCTTTACCTTCGATTGTAAGTTTAGCGAAAACTTCATTTGCCGGCGCTTGAGTTCCGAAGAAATCCACAAAAACCCCCCTTTCGGCATCTCCTCTCTGATCGGCCAAAATAGCAAGCAATTCTCCATTTTTTAAGAGTTGTATGAGGTCCTTGACAACACCTTTGTGGGGGAAGGTTTTGATTTCGGCATCCTTGCCGGCCCTACTGAAAACATACCTGTTAAGAAACGGATTTTTTAATCCTGTGGCGAATAGGTTTGTCCGAAAACCCAGAAACTTGGTTGTTGCAGCGCTAACCTCGAAGCATCCAAAATGAGATGTCAGGAGACAAATTCCGTGATTTCCAGGCATCATGGCAAGATCATAATCAGACTTTCCCTGGATTATGATCCTTTCGGCAATTTCTTTGTGACTCCAGCGTCTTATAAGAAAGAATTCCACTACTAGTAAACCGACGTGTTCGAAACTCTTCAGTGCCGTCTTTCTGATCCAATCAGTCGATTTTTCTTTGCCAAAAGCAATTGTCAAATTTTCTATCACGGCTTCACGTCGATCCCTTGAAACGATCCAGACAAGCCTTCCCAAAAACCTGCCAAAAGAACGAGCCCAGGATTCAGGAATCAAGTTGAGCGCTATTTCGACAACTTTAACAAGGTTGTAGACAAAATAATCGATGATAAGATAAAGAGTTAGGGGTCGATTCATTTAAAACTCCCACGAATTAAATGTTCAGCAAATTACCACAAGGGATAGACGCAATACAAAAGAAAACAGAATTAAGAAAGTTAGATTAAAATCTGAAATGATTAGCGTATCTTATTTATAATTGCAAAATAGGAAAAATTTGAACTATCTAATTTAAATTGTCGATTTAGGTATATTGAAACCATCATTGTCATCGGTTATCGTAGTGGTCTGTTTTTCCATTTCTTCATGTAGGCGCTAAAGGTGAGGCTTTGTAATTAATGATGATGAGAGGATCCATGTCCAGAGGGTTCGACGCATTGCTGGGGCTGTGTGTCCTGTGCAGTGCCCTAACGCTTTCCTTAGGTTGTTCAAAAAAAGTGGTTAGAAATAGGACTGTATTTGGCCTTGATAATCTTTCTATGGAGAAATCTGAAAAATCAGCCGAAAACTTGAAGGATAAAGGAATCGAACTGGCACGGGAAAAAAGTTTTGAAAAAGCCATAGAAGCCCTCAAAGAACACACACAAAAGAATTTGACCGATTCTTCGGCATACAATGCTTTGGGAATTAGTTACAAGAGCCTAGGGGATTTCTCGTCTGCTATGAATAGTTTCGAAAAAGCTCTGAATATGACTAAACAACCCGAAGAGCGTTCCAAAATACTATCTAATATAGGCAACCTATACTATGCTGCAGGTAAATATCAGGCGGCGCTAGGATTCTACAAAGAGGCGGCTTCTGAGTCTGACCAGAACCCTCTTTACTTGATTTTCACAGCCAGAACTTTCGTTATGTTGGGAGACTACGAAAGGGCCAGGAAGGTCATCTCGCAAATCGAGGAAAAAATTCCGAGATCAGCCCAACATAAAAAAGATAAAGAGGACGTTGGACTTGATCACTATTTGCTGGCAGAGATTTTTACGGGACTGAACGAAGAAAAAAAGGTTTACGAAAATATTGAGAAGGCTCTTAAGGCAAACCCCGCCAGGTTTGTCGCAAAACTTAGCAAGGACATGCAAAACGAGGAAAATCTGTTTTTTACTCTACAAGGTGACAAGAGAATACAAAAGATGCTAAACCGTTTCGGATCGGGAAAACGGGAGAAAGATTCCATCTCGGTGGTCGCTAATCCCTGAAAAAACTTGAATCCAGAAACTATACAATGGATAGAAACTATTTATCGGTTAAAAGTAAATCATTGTTAGTGGACAGGGAGGCGGGCGTGTCGAATAGTTCCATTAAAGAAGGGATCGGGGCTTTGTTAGCAAGCGCCGGCCAGATGTACTGGGAAGTCGACAGGCAATTTAGAATAGTCTATGCCAACTCTTTGATGAAAGAGGTTTTTGGAGACCCCGCCGGCAAGAAATGCCACGAATTTATTTGTAAGGACTCTGAACAGTGCGCCAAATGTGAAGTCGATAAAGTTTTAAAGGGCGAGAAGAGGGCAATTGGGGAGCATTTGAGGCTCGACAAGGACTCAGCAGTTATATGGGTAGAAGACACAGTTACCCCAATAATAGGGGAGAACGGTGAAATTGTAGGCGCACGTCAACTCTCGATCGACATCACCCAGAAGAAGAAAGATCTTGCTTGGTTGAGAGACTCTGAGAGGTTATACAGAAATCTGGTTGAACAGTCCCCTGACGTCATATTTTCTCTGGACGCGCAGGGTAAAATCATTTTTGTGAATACTCAAGTGGAGAGGTTCTTGGGATTTCCGGTGCTTCGGGTCCTTGAGACGCCTCTCGGAGATTATATTGCGCCAGAAGATAGATGGAGGCTTGAAAATATCTCGAAGCTTGATCCTGAATCTATTTGGGATGAAGAAGTCGCTGTCGTAGACGCCAACGGGGGACGAAAATACGCGAGAATTAGGATGAAAGCTTCATACAATGAGGCTGAAAAAACATTAGGCTTAGACGGCGTGATGAGAGACAGGACTGTTCGCCGACAGCTGGAAGAGGAACTAAAAGCCTCGAAAGCCGCTCTCGTTGAAAAAATCAAGATCATCGATGAACTTTACGAACATATAGTCGAGTCCGGAAAATGCAAAGCCATAGAGGATCATACAGCCGAAGTAGCTCATGAACTGAGACAGCCGTTGGCGATAATTGGCGGGTTTGCCCGAAGATTGTCTAAAGCCCTAGAACTCAACGATTGCGTTGATCTGGATAAACAAAAGCAGTATGTGAACATAATCATTTCTGAAATCAAAAGGTTGGAAAAAATACTCGACAGGCTGATAGAATTTACAAAAAGAGACAGCATAAAAGTTCAGAAAATCAACCCCAACGACTTAATAGAATATATTGTAGCCATAACTGAAGGCCGAATCCTGGAAAAGAAAATTATCTTGAACATCAACCTAGGTCCAGAGATTGGGGAGATCCCTTTGGATCCCGGGCGTTTTCAACAACTCGTTCTAAACTTGCTGTCCAACGCTATCGACGCGACCCCCAATGGAGGAGTCATAGATCTGGAAACAGGCGCTTCAATTCCTAGCGACAAGGCCCTAAAAATAGGGTCTCTGGCATCAGAAACTTTCTTTGAGATGAAAATTCACAATAATGGTTCCATTATTCCCCCCGAGGTCATGCAAAATGTCTTCAATCCCTTTTTTACAACTAAAGAACACGGTACAGGTCTCGGGTTGGCTGTAAGCAAAAAGATAGTAGAGGACCATCAAGGGTCAATTTCGGTTAAGTCGGACGAAGACGGCACAACTTTTACGATATGGCTTCCTATAAAGGAAACTTCCAAAGTACGGAAAAACTTTTGTCTCTTTCAGTCGCCTTCCGGGCCGCTTGAAGAGTCTTCTTGACTCTCGAGCGCCGACTAAGGTTGGAAGATCCAGAATTAATCACATATCATTTCACGAGAGTTTCCAGAGCCGGTCTCACGTGTGGAAATTTGAACGAAAACCCGGTTTCAAGTAGCTTCACCGGGTGAACCTTTTGCCCCTCGAGAATAACCGACCCCAGTTCTCCCAATACCATACGAATCATGAATTCTGGGGCGCGAAGAAACGAAGGGCGTCCCAAAACAAAGCCAATTTCTTTGGCAAGAGCCGAGTTTCTGACAGGTTGTGGAGAGACGAAGTTTACGGGTCCGGAAACGCGCTCCGTTTCAGCTACGAACAATGCCGCCCTACACAAATCATGAATATGGATCCATGACATCCATTGATGTCCGCTTCCAATGGGTCCTCCAACAAAAAATCTGAAGGGTCTTATCATTTGAGCCAATGCGCCGCCGTTTTCACCCAAGACCACACCAAATCTGGTGACAACTACTCTAACACCTTTGCCTAGGGCTTTGTTGGCCTCATCTTCCCAGTCCATGGCGAGTCTGGCAAGAAAATCGTTACCCGGTTTTGAGGATTCATCAAGGTCGTCATCTCCGCGAAATCCATAGTATCCTACAGCCGATACGCTCAATAGCGTAGAATCACCGGGAATCGCTTTGACCAGATTCTTTGTGGTGTCAATACGGCTGGATATTAAAAGTTTCTTGTAATTCTCATCCCACCTGTGAAAAATGTTTGCTCCGGCAAGATTTATAAATAGACCGTATTTATGCAGAGAATCTTGCCATTTGCCTGGTTTTGTTGATTCATCTACAACTATTTTTGCCGCCTTAGGAAGGTGTACGGATTTTTTGGGGTTTCGGACAAGAACTGAAACTTCATGTCTCTCGGCCAAGAGAAACCGCGTCAGGGCAGTTCCCACAAATCCATTGCCACCTGTAATGAAAGCATTCACCTCTTAGTCTCCGATGAACTGTGAATTGGGGCAGCCTTTTCTCTTTCTAATACCGGGTGCTTGGTAGGATGTCATTAATGCTGCAAAAAAACAAACAGGGGCTTTGTCAGTCTTCTTTCCCAAGAATAATCTCGTGAGGAGCGGAATCGCATGATGTTTGACTTGCTGGGTCCTTGTCCCATTCAGCGCACACATCGGTTCCACGCGCCGGCCTGGCTTCCAAAATCTCAATTTCATAAGCCAAAGCATATCCTGCGAGGGCATGATTGAAATCTATGACAATTCCATCATCACGGACATCCTTGATAGTGACCGTGTCTGGACCCGAGTCGGCATCACATATGACTGAAATTTCCATACCTGGATACGGAACAAAACCTGGAGGAAAATGAAATTCCTCTTTCTTTTTGACGAAGACTAAATCCTCATTCCGCAAACCAAAAGCCTCATCAGGGGGAACTTCAAAAGAGATCTTATCGCCCTGGACATGACCCAGGAGCCCATTTTCCAAGCCCGCAATGACTTGTTTGTATCCGGTCACGAAATCCATTATTTCAGGTTCTTCGGCCCCCTTAAGAATAGGACCCCCGACTATCTTGACCTTGTATCTGATTTTAACATATGACCCGGAATCCAATATATTGAAGCCTCCAAGATCAGTTATTTCATTCATTAGAAAACTCCTTTGGCCAATTTACAAAAAAAAATATAGTTATCTCATCCAGCATCTGACCAGCGAACCCGAGCTTTTTTTCTCCAATTTTGGAGGATCGAGACATATGTCGGATGATTCGGGGCATCTCTCCCTGAATACGCATCCCTGAGGCAGATTGATAAGGTCCGGCACCATTCCAGGGATCATATAGAGTCTGGAGGATTCTGTGTCAGTGTTTATTCTCGGCACGGACTTCATCAGGCCTATGGTGTAGGGATGAAGTGGCCCGGCAAAGAGGTTTCTTACATCGGCTTGCTCAACGATAAGTCCCGCATACATGACTGCAACCGTGTCGGCCATTTCCGCGACTACCCCCAAATCGTGGGTAATGAGAATTATCCCAGTGTCTTTTTCTTTTTTTATTTTGTTCATTAAATCAAGAATCTGGGCTTGGATTGTCACATCAAGCGCTGTTGAAGGCTCGTCGGCTATCATTAGTTTGGGGTCGCAGGCCAGCGCCATTGCTATCATTACCCTCTGACGCATACCCCCACTCATCTGGTGAGGATAATCACGCGCCCTTTTGTCAGGGGAAGGAATGCCTACCAGCCTAAGCATCTCAATTGCAGATTCAAAAGCCTGTCTCTTGCCCATCTTCCTATGCGTTCTATACACTTCCGAGATCTGATCGCCCACTCTAAATACAGGATTTAGACTTGTCATTGGCTCCTGGAAAACCATAGAAATGTCATCTCCTCTTACGGAACGCATCTCAGCGGAAGAAAGTCTTAGTAGGTCTCTTCCTTCAAAAAATATTTCTCCCTCTGCGATTATTCCCGGTGGAGAAACTATCAGACGCATTATCGATAGAGCTGTAACACTCTTTCCGCACCCGGATTCCCCGACCACCCCTAAGGTCCGCCCCCTATTAAGCTTCAGGTTTACGTCATTGACCGCTACTGCCAATCCTCGATCAGAATTAAAAAGAACCCTCAAATGTCTAATTTCAAGAAGCAAGTTGTCCATTGATCTCTTTGGCCATTGAAGTGTAAATAGATCCGTTAAGTCTAACTAACACAGCATGGGTTTATATGTCCAAGCTGGGCAGAATTATGAAAGAACCAAAAAAGCCTGCCCCGAAGCTCAGAAGAGAAACCAGAAGGGCCATAATCAAAAACGAACTTCGATAAATAAACGCATCCAGGGATGACCCGGCCCATATAATCAGCGCTATCAAAAGCGATGGGGTCTTTATATCGTATTCCGTGTTTTGAGGTACGAATGCCAATGGCGCCAAATAAAGAATTACATTCATCAAGAATAGCAGGCCCGCTAAAATCCTTCCCCTAACTATTTGTCCCATGCCTGGAAAAACTAGGGACATGATTG
>JAZDKD010000461.1:0-2002 GCA_043803345.1 Pseudomonadota bacterium | reverse complement strand
CCGACGTAACCCTGTCCCTCTCCGCGCGGGTCGGTGTAAGCGCCCTGGGTTGTTACAATGCCCGATCCACCGCGAGCGTGAGCCTCAATATAGGCAAGTTCCTTCTCGGAGACGAATCCATCGCTGTAGTTGTAATTCGTCTCCGTTGAGGCATATTTGATGCGGTTCTTCGCCCACACTTTGCCAATCTGAATAGGACTGAAGATGTGGGGGTATTTTTGTTCGCCTGGTAACATAAGGTTCCTATTTTTGTTTGATTGCAGGTTTTTTGAGGCTCAATAAACCTCTTCGTGGGTTCCGACAGTTTCTAAAAGGATTGCCTCCTCACCCTCATAATTGACAAACTTGAAGATAATCCTCAGTTCGAAGTTTATGCTACAAGCCCACGAACCCTCAAGATATCCCTTGAGTTTATGTGTTTTCAGAAGAGGATGGAAGGCATCTTCAGTCAGTAATTCCAATGTCTTCTGCATATCAACTATTATGTGAGGTTGCTTCTTGACCGTTCGCCGTGCAGCCCGGATAAAGGCATTGGTGCGGATCAGCAGACGATTCAAGATAGTATCTCCTTCATAATTTCAGATGGCGTTGTGGGTTGTCCAGAACCCTCCTTGAATTCCCACTGCGCCTCCTGAATCTCTCTTGCCAACTCAGAGCGTCTCCGTTCAATTATGCGCCGGTGCAGCACCTCAGTCAATGTCTCCTGCTCATCCAGAGACAGTTTGTCCACGGATTCAAGCAGGTCGTTGAAAGTATTCACTTTGCTCATTTTCATTATCCCAGTATATGATGTTGGAAACAGGTTTTAGCCCACAGCTTGCCGATCTGGATGGGACTGAAGACGTGGAGGTATTTCTGTTCGCCTGGTAACATTCTCTTTCCCTTTTCTAGGCAGTCATTTCCATAAATGAAAACTCCCGCATTCCTGCATTGGCTTTTGCGTGTTCAATGGTCATGCTGACCAAGTTCCCATCTTTGTCTATGTCCACATACACACTCTCACTGATCTCTTTAGTCTCGTAAACTTCGTTATCTTTGAATTCAACAAGAGCGGTGTCGGTGTCTGAAAAGTATTTGATTTTCATCGGTTAATCCTCCTTGAATGATCTATCGAAGAAGGCATTATGTATTGTTTTGCCATCCTCTAACAAAATGACCCGCAGATACTTACCCTCCTCCGGGATTTTTGCCCACTTTCTTATCCTATTATCGGATTGAAGTTCGGTTTTAACAGGATTTTCAATCACGTATTTTATCCAAATATCATTTATCCGAGCGCGGTCGGGTCGTTTTCGGGTATAGTTGAAGTACTGAGTAGTCTTCATTTTTCAGTTAACTCGTTTTTCGTCCACAGCTTCCAGAACTTTATCGGACTGAAAATGTTGGGGTAATTCTTTTCGCTTGGTACATAATATCCTTGTTTATTTTGTAGTTGATGATTGCAAAATAATTCGTTCATATTCGTCATGACTGCCGATCCATACCCAGATAAAGTCTTTACCATGTTCAACTGCAAGCGCCCTAAAATGATTTCCTATCCTGACGGACCACAGCCTGCCAACTTTCTTGAAGTGAAGAGAGGGATGTCCGGGATTTTCCTTCAGGAGTTGGAATCTTCTCCTGGCAGTCCTTTGTATCGGATCTGGGAGTTTCTCCAAGTATTCCCGAAAACGGCTCGTAGTCCTGTGCATTTATAAATCTTTCAAACTCCCGATTCGTTTTTCGTGTAAAGCTTCATCGAATAGAGAATCCAGCTTTCCGGAATCGGAGTCCTCTTCAATTTCTTCATCCCATTTTTGCCAGTCAATTTCAGAAAACCAACGCCTGAATTGGTCGTATTCGTTTTCTGGAAGAGACTGAATGGTCTCTTTGATTTCTTCCAATTTCAACATTGATTTGTCCTTTCATATTACTCTTCGATCCTAATCTTTATCGGGCTAAAGATGTGGTGGTGTTTCTGTTCGCCTGGTGATATGGTGTTCCTTAAAAATAAACCGGCTCC
>JAZDKD010000460.1:0-5049 GCA_043803345.1 Pseudomonadota bacterium | reverse complement strand
GTAGATTCCGCCGTGGAGTTGTGAAAAGAGCACGTCTGTTGCTTCTCTGGGCAGCGGGATCATGTTTCCAGCTAGAGCCTTGAGTGCGTTATTCAGAAGCTCATCCGGGAAAGTACCTTTGGCGATTTCTAGAAAGTGGTCGCTGAGGAAATCCTGGATCTGCTGGTACGGATTACGTTTTTCTCCGTCACGTCTCATGGCACTTCTCCTTTCATGGTAGAACGCTGGCACAAGGATCATGTCAAAATGACACTTTTAGGACCCCAGGTCGGTTTGACCCAGGCAGCCAATTGAGAGCCTTGCCCAACGCGTGCATGAGATATTTATTTAAGCATCGGATCGTTAATTTGTCAAGATAAAAAAACCCCCAAACTTGCGTTCGGGGGAGAGAGAAATTCTTCTAACGGGGTTTATCCCCGGTCTGAATTCAGACGCCATCAGAGATGGCTAGGAAGAATTATACGTTCGGATCGTAGAACTTGTAAGTGATCACAGCCGTGCCGTTCTTGGCTACGGCCTGGATCGAGCCGTCGTCCATCTGGATCAAGTCCTTCAGATCAAGACCATGATCCGGCTGTCTGAAACGGTCGAGCACCTTACTACCCTTGAACAGGGATGTAAATTGCTTGTCTTGTTTGAAAACCAGGGTGTTACCGATTTGTATCATCGGCGAAGTTTCGTAAGTGCAGACTGTTTGGACGAACTCCTGTCGAGTCTGTGAATAGGTGTAGTACACTCCATGAGTCTGGCTGAAGATTCCAATCCACTGTTCATCCTGATCAATCAACCAGACCTGCTCGACCTGGGTATCCTCGAGCTTTTTTGATTTCCAACCCGAGATG
This sequence comes from Pseudomonadota bacterium, assembly GCA_043803345.1. Lineage (GTDB taxonomy): Bacteria > Desulfobacterota > Desulfomonilia > Desulfomonilales > Desulfomonilaceae > CAJBEZ01. The sequence goes on along the minus strand of JAZDKD010000460.1, from coordinate 4,207 downwards.
ACCTCATGAACCCGAGAGGTCGGGCCATGATCAGCGTCGGCTCGGGCCACCTCTTCCAGGGTGAAGATCTTGCCCGGAGCAGTCCAGACACCTTTGGGCTTGTGGTCGAGCATGGTCACTTCGCCGTCCATGTTGAACAAGTGGGTGTTGTGATCCTCGGTCCGCTGAGCCAAGAAGTAAGGCCTTCCATCCGGGCCCTCGGTGACAGACCAGGGGTTGATGTCAAGCATGTCAGTGACCAGGTTTTCGTCCCAGGACCAGGTCAGCCGATGAGAAAGGACGCGATGTGAACCGTGCCAGGCTACCAGCAAATATTGTCCGACGACTTGGATGTGATCCGGGATGAATCCTTCGAGCCCCAAAGCCTGGTCTGGTTCGACCAACACGGTTTTTCCACTGTTTGGACCGCGTGGGTCAAGGTTCCAGATGTAAAGACCTGCCTGGTAGATGACTGCTCCGCGGTCGATTCCATGCTGTTTCCAGAATAGCGGCCAGGTGTCGTTATCGGCCGGGTTGGCCGGCAGAGTGATGGACCAGGCGGTCTTGTTCCAGACCCATTCTGCCTCTTCATCTGCACGGATGCGCAGGTAGGCCGGTCTGTTCGATCCTTCTGGGAAGAAGAGTCGTTTGATCGTTTCGGCCGAATCGATCTCTTGACACTTGTTACTTCCTGGCTCAGCTACCAAGAGAACTCGTTTCTGATCCTTGCCATGGCATCTTCCGACTACGGCAATGGTACCGTCATTGGCCAGGGCAACCTCGTAGATTCCGCCGTGCAGTTTGGGCAGGTGCACTGACTCCGTGTTGCTGGGCAGGGAAACTGCTGCTCCGTCCAGAGCCATGCGGGCGTTGTCCAAACGTGAGAGTGGAAGCTCTCGGCGTTCGAACTTCGGCAGTAGTCGGCCGAGGGTGGTTACGAATTTGGAAAGAGGGGTTTCTTTTTCGTCACGACTCATGGCACTTCTCCTTTCGTGGTAGACGCTAGTACAAGGATCAGGGATCGAATCCCATGGTTAGAGCCCAGGACCATTGCGGTCGTAGTACTCAGTGAGAGCCTTGCCCAACGCGTGCATGAGATGTGTATTTAAGCATTGAATTTGGTTTGTGTCAAGGTGCGGGATCGACAGGTATATGCTTGTCAATCTAAATGACAGGCTTACCCCGAACCAGACGCTTCGCGTCGGTACAGGGTGGGCGCCTGTCGGTCCCACGAATTGCTTCCCCCTTTTAAATATGGTACGATTTTGCACGTATGCCCGGCAGGACAACTTTGAATATTTGATGGCCGGGTGTTTCTACACAGCAGCTAAAAACCCACAACCGTTGTTGGTTTTTAAGACTGGTCTTGGTAATATATTCATGTCATTAATTCAAAGTTGTACTGCCGGGTATGGATAGATATAATCACTTAGAAATAGAGCCAAAGTGGCAAAAGTTTTGGGAGGAAAATAATTTTTATCAAGCAGAAGATAATTCGGACAAGCCGAAGTATTATTGTTTGATTGAGTTTCCTTATCCATCCGGAGCCGGGTTGCACGTTGGGCATCCGCGTTCGAATACGGCTATGGATATCATTGCTCGCAAGCGTCGGGCCGAAGGTTACAATGTTTTATATCCGATCGGTTGGGATGCTTTTGGTTTACCAACCGAAAACTATGCCATTAAAACCGGGATTCATCCGCGGGTGGCTACAGAACAGAATATCGCTACTTTTAGACGTCAATTAAAAGCACTTGGTTTTTCTTTTGATTGGTCACGCGAGGTCGATACCACAGATCCGAATTATTACAAATGGACGCAATGGATTTTCTTACAGTTTTTTAAAGCTGGTTTGGCTTACAAGAAAAAAATGCCGATCAACTGGTGTATATCTTGCAAGATCGGTTTAGCTAATGAAGAGGTGGTCGACGGAAAGTGTGAACGATGTGGTGGCCAGGTTGAAAAGCGTGACCTCGAACAATGGATGCTGGGGATTACAAAGTATGCAGATCGTTTATTGTCGGATCTTGACACGGTTGATTATTTAGACAAGATTAAAACTCAGCAAGCTAATTGGATCGGGCGAAGTGAAGGGGCAATGGTAAGTTTCGAACTTGAGAACAAAGAGACGTTAGAAGTATTTACAACACGACCTGATACCTTGTTTGGAGCGACATATATGGTTTTGGCTCCTGAGCATAGTTTGGTAGAGCAGATCACTACTGACGATCAGATGCCTGAGGTGATTGAATATCGAAAAGTCGCGACCACTAAGACCGATATTGAACGCGGTGATGTTGGAAAAGAAAAGACAGGAGTGTTTACCGGTGCGTACGCTATTAATCCGGTTAACAAGGAAAAGATTCCGATCTGGATTGCCGATTATGTTTTAATGGGTTACGGCACCGGAGCAATCATGGCTGTTCCAGCCCATGATCAGCGTGATTTTGAGTTTGCTACAAAGTATGATATTCCGATTCGGCAAGTGGTGGCGCCTTGTGTTACTGACACCAGTAATCCACCGCAGAAAGGAAAGAAATCTGTCACTCGAAAAATGATCATGGCTATTGTCCATGATCCAAAAACTAACAAGTATCTTTGTCTTGATTGGAAAAAACATCCTTGGACCACTTTTGTTTTGGGCGGTGTTGATGATGGCGAAGACCTGATTGAAGCAGCCAAGCGTGAGGTTGAAGAGGAGACAGGGTATGTTGATTTGGAACTTCGAAAATTTATGAGTCAGGAAGTTCGATCAGAATATTACGCAGCGCACAAGAATGAGAATCGAATTGCTTATAGTACTGCGATCGTTTTTGATCTGAAAAGTGAGAAGCAGGTTGAGGTGACCGATGATGAAAAAGCAAAGCATGATCTGCGCTGGGTTGATCGTTGTGAAATTACAGAAGAGAATATGGCTTGTTCTGAGCTACCATGTTGGGAGTGTGAGTTAGATACAGAACAGGGTCAGGCTTTTATCGGACAGGGTGAGAATATCAATTCTGGTTTTCTTGATGGTTTACAAACCCCAGAAGCAATCAAGGAAATGAATAAGTGGTTGGAAAAGAACAAAGTTGGTAAGGCGACTGTGAATTACAAGTTGCGCGATTGGGTTTTTTCTCGACAGCGCTATTGGGGAGAACCGATCCCACTCGTTTTTTGTCCAGAATGCGCAAAACGAGCGGGAAGTATCAAGTATCAAGTATCAAGTATCAAGTCAGAAGAAATAAAAAATGCCGGATGGATTGCGATACCTGACGATCAACTTCCGGTTGAACTGCCTGAAGTTGAAAAGTACGAACCGACCGAATCCGGCGAATCACCACTTGCCAACGTTAAAGGTTGGGTGAACACAACCTGTCCGGAGTGTGGAGGGTCAGCGCGTCGGGAAACTGATGTCATGCCAAACTGGGCCGGATCCAGCTGGTATTTCTTGCGCTATATCGATCCCAAGAACGATATACAATTAGCAACCAGCGATAAGCTCTCTTATTGGATGCCCGTAGACTGGTACAACGGTGGTATGGAACACACTACTTTACACTTACTGTATTCTCGTTTCTGGAATAAGTTTTTGCACGATCAAGGACATGTGCCAACCAGCGAGCCATATCAAAAACGAACCTCACAAGGTTTGATCTTGGCTGAAGACGGACGGAAAATGTCTAAGTCTTTTGGAAATGTGATCAACCCTGATGAGATCGTTGAACAGTATGGGGCAGATACACTGCGGGTTTATTTGATGTTCATGGGACCTTTCAGCGAATCGATTCCTTGGAGCACGACCGGTGTGGTTGGTGTTCGTCGTTTCTTGGAAAAGGTTTGGAACTTGCCAGAGAAATTATCAGACCAGGAAAGTGAAGAGGTAACTCGTGAGTTGCACAAGACAATCAAGAAAGTAACTTCGGATATTGAAGAAATGAAATATAACACTGCTGTATCGCAAATGATGATTTTGGTAAATCAAATGCAAGTTGCAGAATACGTGTCAAAAGATACCTTTGAAAAGTTTTTGATCATTTTTGCCCCGTTTGCCCCGCATTTGGCCGAGGAACTATGGCAGATGATCGGACACAAAGATTCTGTTACTTTGGAAGCCTGGCCACAGCATGATCCAAAGTTAGCAAAGGACGAAACGATTGAGCTACCGATTCAAGTTAACGGAAAGCTTCGGGCAACGATTCAGGTTGTGGCTGAGATTTCCGAAACTGAAGTCCGTGAATTGGCTTTG
>JAZDKD010000459.1:0-27679 GCA_043803345.1 Pseudomonadota bacterium | reverse complement strand
CCAGATGGTGGAAGATGTCAGGCTGGCGGTTGAAGGACGAAGGAAAGTGTCCTTTTACGGCAGACCGGGCGGTGTGGTTTCGACGCCCGAAGAAGTCGCGGCAATTGTGTCCAGCGCCTATCACAGTAAATCTCATTAATCTACCGCAATCGGGCGGCCGGTCTTTACCCGGCGATGCTTTCACCGGACAAGACTCTGAATTGGAGCAGGCAAAGTGAAGAAAATATTTTCAAAACCTGACGCTTTAAAGGACAATCCTTTCCACTACTGTCCAGGCTGTGGTCACAGCATCATCCACAGGCTTGTGGCCGAAGTGATAGATGAACTCGGAATTAAGGACAGGACCATAGGGGTCCCGCCGGCTGGATGCGCAGTGCTCGCGTACGACTATTTTGATGTGGACATGTGCGAAGCCCCACACGGTCGAGCCGCGGCTGTGGCGACCGGCATGAAAAGAATCCTCAAGGACAGGGTGGTCTTCACATACCAGGGGGACGGAGACATAGCCGCAATTGGGACTGCGGAGACTATACACGCGGCAAATCGTGGCGAAAGAATAACCGCAATATTCGTGAATAACGCTGTTTACGGTATGACCGGCGGTCAAATGGCGCCGACGACGGTGCCGGGTCAGGAGACCACCACAACCCCAGGGGGTCGCCTTGCCGTAAGAGATGGCTACCCACTTGATTTAAGCGAAATGCTCGCGTTAGCGGCGGGCAGCGTGTATATCGAGAGAACAGCGGTGACCAGTCCCAAGGGAATAATCAGGACAAAAAAGGCCATCAGAAAGGCGTTTGAAACACAATTGGCTGACAGGGGCTTTTCGCTGGTTGAGGTGTTGTCTCCCTGCCCGACGAACTGGAAGATGAGCCCCAAGGACGCAATCCGCTGGGTAGACGAAGCTATGACCAAAATATTTCCTCTCAAGGTAATCAAAGATGTCGTTTAAGATCATTTTCTCAGGATTTGGTGGTCAGGGAGTGCTCATGATGGGCTATGTCCTGGCTAACGCTGGAATGAAAGAAGACAAACACGTGACGTTCCTACCCGCTTATGGCGCAGAAGTCAGGGGCGGCACAGCAAACTGCACGGTGGTAGTTTCTGAGGAGGAAATAGCCTCGCCTGTCGCTTCCTCTCCGGAGTTTGTGGTCGCAATGAATTACCCGTCCATGGTGAAATATCAAAACATGGTAAAATCAGGCGGAACCATGTTTCTGAATTCCGATCTTATGTCTGAACGGCCTGCTCGTGAGGACATAAATGTTGTAATGATCCCTGTTAACAGACTGGCTCACGACATGGGCGCTGACCGCTCTCTGAACATGGTCATGCTGGGAGCCGTAAGGGAAGCCACTGGAATGGTCTCGGAAGTCTCAGTCATGGCAGCCATAGAAACTGTGCTCGAAGGCAAAAAGAAAAAACTGGTTGAGAGCAATCAGAAGGCGGTAAGCGTAGGCTCTGATTTTATTCGCGGATCAAAGTAACACGCGAGTCAATATTTGACGGGTTAGCATTGTTGGAGGTTTGTATGAAAACGGTTAGAGAGGTCGCCATCGAGATTCCAAATAAACCTGGGGCTCTTTCGAACATAATTCAGTTGCTGGGTTCCAATGGAATCTATGCCCTGGGGCTAAACATCCACGTGTCCGGAGAGCGTGGGAACCTGGAACTTGTAACGAGCGACCCGTCCAGAACTCAGAATATACTCGAATCAGCAGGTTTCTCCGTTTCGATAAACGACAGGATCGTAGTTGAAACGCCAAAACATCCGGGAGCATTGACGGCCGTGCTTAAACCACTCAAATCGGTTGGCGTTAATCTCGAAAACATGTATTACCTTCAGGGAGTGTTCGCTCCCTTGCAAAGGCCCCTGCTGGTTCTTGCGGTGGATGACAACGCCAAGGCTTTTGAGGCTCTTTCACAGGACTGGATCAGCGTCAAGGATGAAGAGATTCTAAACTACTGAATAAGACATCAAATATTGAGGGCCGCTAGTGTGAAGCCCTTGCGCCTTACTGTGAGTGACAAGGCCCAAAGTGTTCACAGCGTCATCTGTTCAAAGGCGAATCGGTATAATGCAATGCGGCCCGTCTCCCCATTCCGCGTGGCTTTCTTCTATCAACCCCCATCGTTTCCTTCAGAAAAGCGACCATACGTTCAAATGCGTCTAGCAAAGCCGGTTTCATGAATCGGTTCTCATTACGTAAATCATAATAAATATTGAACATATGCTTCTGGTTGGGGTAGATGTTTAATTCGAACGGGCGCATGCTTGTTTTAAGATTTAGAGCGAGTTCCCGCGCGTATTTGACGTCGTAAACTTCGTCGTCTTCCCCATGAAAGATTGCCACAGGGGGAAGCCTGAATGGTTCGTAGGGCATTATCCAGGGCCAGCCACCGTAATTCCAGACCACAGCCTTGACGCGTGGGTCCCTGCAGGCGCAGGAAAGCGCGGCGTTGGCAGGCTGAGAGAAACCGCTGAGAGCTATCTTTTCCCTATCCACCAATGGCCATGCGGTTAAATAGTCCACAGACGCCTTGAAAGACTTCAAATACCACTCTTTGCCCAAAGCGAGTTTAGCTCCCACGTATCCCTGGTTGAAACTACCAAGCGCATATCCGAAATCACGGTCCCACGTCCACGGTCCTGGCGCCATGAATTCCGGGTAATTTGAAGGATCAATCAGAAGGACAACGAACCCTCTGTCGGCGAGACACTGACAGTGATCATGGTATTGAAGAATTTTGGTTCCCCCAACCCCCACACCAATGACCACGGCGGGTAAGGAACCTTTGAACTCGCAGCGGGGGAGGAAAATGAACCCCGGAAGGTTGGTTTTGCGATCAAGCGGGATCTCCACTTTGGCGTAATACGCCCAGGCCACAGTCCCTGTGGCTGTCGCCAGAAAAGTCAGCAAGACAATAGAGGCGACAACTAACGACCTAACTTTCATGATTACCCTTAAAATGATCCACTGGATTTTGAATTGGAATCAAATCAATTACTTAATAATAAAAAATATAATATCATTAAGATTATCACTATGTTATTAGCAAGTCAAGAAATTATTATAGGGCCATAAATAAGCTAAAGCATGATATAAATTATTTAACAGCTTAATTAAGAATGATAATGATTCAAAATATTAAAACCATACTTGGTTTTGTATGAATGTGAGTGACGTCATAACAAGATAGAATTCCTCATAATGGTTGAATTTAACCCTCCCTTGGAATAATATTGAAACCAACCCAGAGCGGCTGTTCCATTCTATGAGTTGGATGTTTGTCGTGTGCCTGACATTTATAGTGTTAACCCCAACTCACCGTCCGCCGTTGGTCGGCGCGGCGGTTTAAGAGAAGCTAAAAGATCGCCTTTCATCAATATATTGAAACCAGATCGGTGTTGAGCCGATTAATCCATAAATTGGCCGGAGTGCATCATGAATCTGCCGTCTGCGCATTACGAACCCAAGAATCACATCAGGGTTGTTACCGCCGCCTCACTTTTTGATGGGCATGACGCCGCCATAAACATAATGCGTCGCATACTTCAGGCCTCTGGAGCGGAGGTTATTCACCTGGGGCACAACAGGTCGGTTTCGGAGATTGTTTGCGCTGCAGTCCAGGAAGACGCCCAGGCAATTGGAATCAGTTCATACCAGGGCGGTCACATGGAATTTTTTAAATACATCATCGATCTTCTCCGGGAGTTCGACAGCTCGCACATAAAGGTTTTTGGGGGAGGGGGCGGTGTCATAGTCCTCGAGGAGATTCAGGAATTGGAATCCTACGGGGTAACTAAGATATTCAGCCCTGATGACGGTCGTCAACTGGGGCTACAGGGAATGATCAACAGGTTCCTTGAATTGTCCGATTTCAGGGTTTCAGAAGGTCGAGTGGATGACTATCTTCCGAGGTTGGACCCTAGAGACTGGAAAGCCGTAGCCAAAATGATTTCCGCCGTTGACGTTGCGAAAGAGTCTGGGAACGGGGATCTTGCCGAGATTCGGAAACTGCTGAAGGATCGGTTTGAAGGCAAGATGGTCCCGGTCCTTGGGATCACCGGCACAGGTGGGGCCGGAAAATCTTCGCTGACCGATGAAATCACCCTGCGTTTTTTAAATGACCAGACTGACAAGACGGTAGGTATTATCTCAGTTGACCCCACGCGCAGAAAAACTGGCGGCGCCTTGCTGGGCGACCGGATCAGAATGAATTCCATTCATACCGACAGAGTCTACTATCGGTCCATGGCGACTCGAAATCAGGGTATGGAAGTCCCGTCGCATATGGAAGAGGCCATCGAAGTTCTAAAAGCCGCGGGTTTTGATCTGATAATTGTGGAAACAGCGGGACTTGGGCAGGGTGACGCAGCAGTGGTTCCTCTTTCGGATGTTTCACTTTATGTCATGACCTCGGAATTCGGCGCTCAGAGTCAGCTCGAGAAGATCGACATGCTGGATTTTGCGGATTTGATAGCCATCAACAAGTTTGACAGACAGGGTTCGGAAGACGCTTTGCACGACGTCAGAAAACAGGTTCAGAGAAATAGCCTGAGCTTTGGCCGGCCTCTCGAAAGTTTGCCTGTCTATGGAACAATAGCCTCAAGGTTTAATGACGACGGAGTAACCTCATTGTATGTGGGCCTAATTGAGGAACTCAATCGAAAGTTGGATCTGGGTTGGCAAACATCAATGACGGCCGGAACTGACAAGATGCCTTCATCAAGGACCATTATCATACCCTCGGAACGATCAGGCTATCTTTCCGAGATAGCGACGACGGTTCGAAAATATCATGCCTGGGGAGCCGAACAGGAAAATCTCATCCGACGTTTGTGGAGGCTGGACGCGGTAGAGAACGAGTTCAGGGCGGATAACGTCAGCGAAAACTCTGAGGCTTTTTCAAAAATCAAGAAACTCCAGGAAGAGATAGAAAATGAACTTGATCCTCGGGCGCTCAAGCTCGTGGGTGAGTGGCAAGACATCAAGGAGGCTTATTCAGGCGACGATTACGTCTTTACCGTGAGAGGCAGAAAAATCCCGGTGAAGTTGAAAATCAAAACACTCAGCGGAACAATGCTTCCTCGCATATCTCTTCCAAAATACGAGGACCCCGGACAGTTGCTCAAGTGGAGACTCAGAGAAAACCTTCCAGGAATGTTCCCTTATACCGCCGGAGTTTTTCCTTTCAAGAGGCAGGACGAAGATCCCACTCGAATGTTTGCCGGCGAAGGGGACCCTTTTAGGACAAACAGAAGATTCCGGTATCTCTCCCAGAACAGTGTCGCCAAAAGGCTATCGACCGCCTTTGATTCAGTGACCCTGTACGGCCAGGATCCTGACGAGAGACCTGATATTTATGGAAAAATAGGAACATCTGGAGTTTCCATATGCACTCTGGACGACGTCAAGGAACTTTACGCCGGGTTCGATCTCAGCGCAGCCAACACATCTGTGTCAATGACAATAAACGGCCCGGCTCCAATCATGCTGGCAATGTTTTTTAACAGCGCTATCCAGCAGAAACTTGATCTAGTTATAAGAGAAACTGGGTTGGAACCGACACCTGATGTTATGTTCAAAGTGAAATCCGAAGTGCTTTCAAATATCAGAGGGACTATTCAGGCGGATATACTCAAGGAGGATCAAGGTCAGAACACCTGCATTTTCTCCATGGATTTTTCTCTAAGGATGATGGGCGACATTCAGGACTTTTTCATCAAGAATAATGTGAGAAACTTTTACTCAGTGTCCATTTCCGGGTATCACATAGCGGAAGCGGGGGCGAATCCCATAACCCAACTTGCCTTAACTATGGCCAACGGTTTTACGTATGTGGAGTATTATCTCTCCCGTGGAATGAAAATCGACGACTTCGCTCCCAATCTCAGCTTCTTTTTCTCCAATGGAATGGAACCCGAATATAGCGTTATAGGAAGAGTGGCCAGAAGAATATGGGCTGTAGCCATGAGGGATAAGTACTGTGGGAATGAACGTTCCCAGAAGTTGAAGTATCATATTCAAACCAGCGGACGGTCTCTACATGCCCAGGAGATTCAGTTCAACGATATCAGGACGACACTTCAGGCGCTGATCGCAATATATGATAACTGTAACTCGCTTCACACCAATTCCTATGACGAAGCCATAACAACGCCCAGTGAGGAATCAGTGCGAAGAGCTCTAGCTATTCAGATGATCATCAACAGGGAGTGGAGCATTTCTAGGGTTGACAACGTGAACCAGGGTTCATTCATCATCGATGAGCTTACTGATCTAGTTGAAGAGGCGGTTCTGACCGAATTTGACAGGTTGTCCCAGCGTGGTGGGGTTTTGGGAGCCATGGAGACAGGCTATCAAAGGACCAAGATTCAGGACGAGTCCCTTTATTATGAAACCCTAAAATCTACTGGGGAATATCCGATAATTGGAGTGAACACTTTCCTCAATTCGGACAAGGTCCACCTGGAGCAGTGCGCTCTCGAACTTGCCAGAGGCACTGAAGAGGAAAAACAGTCCCAGTTGAGGAGGCTAAGAGAATTTAAGGAACGCAACATAGAACATTCGGGGAGTGCTCGCGAAAAGCTGCACAGAGTGGCGCAATCCGAGGGAAACATATTCGAAGAACTTATGGAAACGGTAAATTACTGTTCTCTGGGTGAAATTACCCAGACTCTTTACAGGGCCGGAGGACAGTACAGACGAAATATGTGAGTAAAATGGACACCTGGCGCTGGGCTAGAAACTGGTTAGATTTGGGGTCTGGTCGCTTTTTTCGGTGGAGGTGTTTTCGTAAAAATCAGAAATAACAACGGTTTTGGGTGGAGTAGCCCATCCCGTCGGTTTGTGCAAGACTCGAACCCTGCAAATGCCTGGCGGCATTGAAATTGCCCCGTAGTACGCTCCCTGAGCGTCAGTGACGATCTCGGAATAATCCCGCCACGGGCTATGGGAAACCTGTACAGTTAGAGTGGAATAAGGCAGATTGGGAAAACCTCCGGTAAAGGTTACGGTATCTCCGGCAACCGACGCCATTAGCGTGGAACGCTGTTCAAGGCGATTCTGAGGCAGATCAAGTTTGCGACTGACTTTTGAAAAAAGGGTGTTGCGAATCTTCCGGTTGTAACGTGTGTCAGAATAAGTGTACGGAGCTGAAAAAGGATTCTTTGAATCCAGAAGCGCTTTCCAGTCAAAAGCTAGCTGAAGACCTGCGGTTACACTGAAGTTACTCGCTCGGCCACTGTCCTGTCTCTGTTCAAATCGCATGCGCAGGGAACCATCGCGTGAATTTATCGCGACACCCGTAGTGTATCCTGAAGAATTGTAGTTTAGGCCGGAATACGTATGAGCGGAAGCGTCCAACCGGAAATCCAGCCAGGAAGAGAAATTTGGCAGTAGGACGTTTACCCTGGCGTCAGCTCCCCCGGGTAGGGTCTCGCTAAAAAGCGATATGCCGTCATTTTTGAGTTCTTTCCGTGTGTTAGTGGGAAAATAGGCGTTGGCCGAAACTGTTATGTCTGAAAAGTAGCCGGGTAAAGCCGAGAATTCGACTCCAAAACCAGCCTGTCGCAGGAATTCTGTTCCGGGTTTCCTGTCTCTTGTCCAATCGTGAAACGCGTGAAAACCTATCATCGACTCTGAGGTAATAAGCTGCCGAATTCCGGCCCCAACGGAAAAACTTTCGTTGCGGCCAGTTGTGGAAACTCTTGGGGCAAAAAAGACGCTTTTATCATTCCAGGCCCTGGCGGGGATGAAACAGTCCAATTTCATGGTTGGAAGCCCCAGCCACTTGTCATAACCTGCGTCGAAATCGAAATTGTTTTTTAATGGGGTTGGCAGGGCCATGCGGAGACCGTAGCCCAAGGTATAGGGAAGGTACCGCTCACCATTGTCCTGATTTTTCTCATGAAGTCGCCTGTGTTCAAATTGCGCGGCAATTACTGGAGGTTCAACAGTCGACGGGGACTTCACTCGTTTCAGTGACGACGGGGCGGCAATCGCCTGTGACAGGCATAACAGGCTAAATGTTGCTATACTCAAATAAGTTAATCTTTTAATACATATTATACATGAACTAATCATAACAACACACTGTTTTTACGAATATATATACGCTAATAAGTTTAGGTTTTATTGTCAAGTGAAATCGGGTGGTTTTATAGATTTCCCAGGTTGGAAAGTTCAGAGATCCAATTAGCCTATGCGCAGGTTTTACCGAACTTTCGAAATTACTGGCTGTAATGATCCGTCTGGCGATCTATTCGGGAATGGATGCGTGCAAACGCTTCTAACCTCAGGCTTTCAATCGCCATTACCAGCGGAAAACAACATCGGGTTGACCTTGAGACATCCAAAAGGTATAAAAATTGGCTAACCTGATCGAGCGTTTCAGAAAACGACTTTTACCTGCTTAACCGTATAATATCCTGAGGTTGTCGAAATGAGTTTAGTCACCCCTGAATGGGCAAGGCGAGTTGTTGCCCCCCATGTCATGTCAATACCCGAATACATTCCCGGAAAGCCTGTGGCGGAAGTAGAGAGAGAATACGGAATCTCAGGGGCTATTAAACTCGCGTCCAACGAGAACCCGCTTGGTCCGTCTCCCAAGGCCATGGAAGCCATATTGCGCAATGCGGGGATGGCTAATATTTATCCCGAATCTTCAGCGCCGGATCTCAGATCCGCCATCGCCGAAAAGTTTGGATTGGGTTCGGATCAGATAATTCTGGGCAACGGATCTGACGAGATTATGCAGATGCTGGCCCACGTATTTGTGGGGATTGACGATGAAGTCATAATGCCTGAAAAAGCCTTTTCCATGTATAAAATAGTCACCAGGCTTTTCGGTGGAATCTCACAGATGATTCCGCTAAAAGAATTCGGCCCGGACCTGGAGGCGATGGCAAGCTGTATAGGGCCTAGGACAAGACTCCTGTTCGTTTCTAATCCCCATAGCCCCACGGGTGTGACATTTGGCGAGAAAAGTTTTGAAAAATTGCTGAAACGGGCAGAAAAAAGCGATGTAATAGTAATTCTCGATGAGGCGTATCGCGAGTATTGCAACGCGTCGGATTGCGTCAATGGCATTGATTATGTGCGGGAAACAGATCACCTGATTGTGTTGAGGACCTTTTCAAAAATATACGGTCTCGCAGGTTTAAGGGTTGGCTACGGAGTCTCCAGTCAATGGCTAACTCAACTTCTCAATCGAGTCAAACCACCATTTAACGTTAACCTTTTAGCTCAAGTAGCTGCTATTGCGGCTATATCTGATAATGAACATGTTAGAAGATCCATTGAGTTGAACCAGCTCGGTAGAAGGTTCATTTGCGATGAGCTTCGTGAATTAGGATTCAAGGCAATTGATTCTCAGGCAAATTTTGTGGCTTTTCAACCCACAGGTGACGCTGGAAATCTGTATTTGGCTCTGCTCAAGGAAGGCATAATCGTACGTCATCTTAAAAGCTTCGGGCTTCCGGACTATATAAGAGTTACGGTTGGGCTGGAAGATCAGAACAAGAAGTTGATTGAAGTCATAAGAAAAGTCACATCAATGCTTTAGCCCGCCAGTTTCGAGTGGACACTGCTTTTTCAAAAAACATGTTTCACGGTTCTGGTTGATCGATGGTTTAAGGAGAGAAATGGCGCAGTCTAAGAACTCTTTTATTGTTACAATAGATGGCCCAGCCGGAGCCGGAAAGACCACTATAGCAAGGGACTTGGCTCAGAGATTAGGATTTTGCTTGCTGGACAGTGGAGCTCTGTACAGAACTATGGCTTTAGCTTTAATTAGGGCCGGCGTAAAACCTGAAGACCAATCGGCGCCGGAGGATCTTCTTGAATCAATTACAATATCCGTGGAACCGGACACAAGTGGCATGAGACTCATGCTTAAAGACGAAGACGTGAGTTCTATTATCAGGTCTGAGGAAGTTGGCAACGCAGCTTCAAGATTTTCCGCAAGACCGGAGGTAAGAAAGGCTCTTTTGGGTATACAACGAGCGGTGGCCCGCAAATGCGACCTCGTAGCTGAAGGCAGAGATATGGGCGGGGTGGTGTTCCCTTTTGCTCAGGCCAAATTTTTTCTGACAGCCGACCCTGAAGAACGAGCCAAACGTAGATATTGCGAACTAATGGCAAAGGGTGAAAAGCCTTTTTACTCTCAAGTGCTTTCAGACCTGGTGGCCAGAGATCAAAGGGACGAATCAAGGGCTTTGGCCCCCATGATTCCAGCTAAAGACGCAACAATAATTGACACTACAACCTTGACTCCCAAGGATGTCACAGAAATAATCCTGGAGAGAATAGGGGTGATCGCTGAAACGGCCTTCAAGTTATAATGGCTGGAAAAAGTTAACCGCAGTCTAACTTTCTCTTGTAACAATTGTGAACATCGGATATATATAATCGATTAATCAGCTTAGTTGAAATACCGACGGCCGACAAAAGAGTCTGGGGGTGTTTACTGGATGGAAAATTTGGAAACCCAATCTATTGACAATTTGACTAACGAAGAAGAAGGGCAGGATACCACTAAAGAAGAAAATTTTGCGGAACTTGTCGAAAGCAGTTTTCACAAGGCCCAGGAAGGCCAGATCGTTACTGGGGTGGTAGTGCAGATTACCCCTGAATACGTTATGGTCGACGTTGGCTCCAAGTCCGAAGGACAAATCCCTGTTGATCAATTTCTGGACGCTGATGGAAAACCTACTGTCTCAGTGGGAGACGATGTTGAGGTGTTCCTTGAAGGAATGGGAGATAGCGGCGGTGGCGTAAGGATTTCAAAGACCAAGGCCGACAAGATCAAAATATGGGATGAGATAGCCGAAATCTGTGAAACTGAAAAGACTATCGAAGGCAAGATAGTGGCTAGAGTCAAAGGTGGCATGCAGGTGGATATTGGAGTTCCGGCTTTTCTTCCAGGCTCGCAGATTGATCTCAAACCCGTCAGAAATTTCGATAAATATATCGGGGAAACTTTCGAATTCAATGTTTTGAAATACAATCGGAAGCGTGGCAACATAGTTCTTTCAAGAAGGCCTCTTCTCGACAAAACGAGGGACCAAAGAAAGGATTTCATCTCGCACGCGCTTGAAAGTGGAGAGATATTCAGAGGCCAGGTTAAGAATATCACAGATTATGGGGCCTTTGTGGATCTAGGCGGAATTGATGGCCTTCTCCACATCACCGATATGTCTTGGGGTAGGATCAACCACCCATCCGACATGATCAAAGTGGGCGATGAGATCGACGTTAAAGTCCTAAAATTTGATGAAGACAAAGAGCGCGTTTCCCTCGGACTCAAGCAGCTTACCTCAGACCCATGGGAAACAGCCGACCAGACATATCCCGTTGAATCGAAATGGACCGGTAAGGTTGTCAGCATTACAGACTATGGCATTTTCGTTGAACTCGAAGTTGGCGTTGAGGGACTTGTTCACGTCTCCGAAATGGCCTGGACAAAAAAGCCCCGGCATCCATCCAAAATGGTTCATATCGGCGAAGAAGTCGAAGTGATGGTCCTCAATGTTGATAAAGAACAAAAGCGCATTTCACTGGGCATGAAGCAACTGCGATCCAACCCGTGGGACGTCATCGCCGAACGGTATCCGGAAGGCACAAAAATTGAGGGCAAGATACGTAATGTTACCGATTTCGGGGTCTTTGTGGGTATTGACGAAGGAATAGACGGTCTCGTACACATATCAGATATTTCTTGGACACTGCGTATAAAACACCCCGGAGATTTTTATAAAAAGGGCCAAACCGTTCAGGCGGTGGTATTGAATATTGACAAGGAGAACGAAAGATTCTCCCTTGGCATAAAGCAAATGACTGAAGATCCATGGGAGATGGTTCCAGAACGATACCCCACAGGAGCGAAAGTCAGTGGCAAGGTGTCCTCAATCACTGATTTCGGGGTCTTTCTTGAAATAGAAGAGGGCATAGAAGGCATGATTCATGTTTCCGAACTTTCCAAAGACAGGGTCAGTTCACCTCACGATTTTACGAAAGAAGGAGCGGAACTTTCAGCCGTAGTGCTCAAGGTCAACAAGAAAGACAAGAAAATAGCGTTATCCATCAAGAGCATTGAAAAGACGCAGGAGTATGAGCAAAAAAGCTATGCCAGCAGCCAGGATGTCGTCGCGTCGAACCTTGGCGACCTGCTCAAGGAAAACCTTGGCGCCTCATTAGGCAAGGAATAACCATTTGTTGACATTTTCAAGACAGCGGCAAATGTGTTCCAAATTATGAACTAACAAGTGTTGGCGGCTTGGGCGTATTTCCAAGACCTGCCGCCAACATTGCTTAATCTGAAAATACTCCAACCGAACCAATCCTATCATCGTCCGCCTTTATTTGTTTTTTAGCAGCTCTGCCTCACTCATCGACAGGTATCGTCTCACGGCTTCGGATGCCTGATCTTTATTCTTAATAGCTCCAAGACTTTGCTCTGTTGTTAGCCATCTCAAGATGGCTCCGAGTCTCGGCCCCTGCTGGAGACCGAATTCCGACATAAGCTCGTCGCCATTGAGTAATGGTCTCGATGGCATCCTTTCCTGCTCTGCCAGAATGTCTAAAATGCGCCGCACGCCCAGTATGGACTGTCTAAATTCGTTGGAGCTTCTGGCTGGTCCTTGAGACGCTGAGAGGTCGGCCAAATGGAGGAGGGCCAGTCCAATGAGGTCACGCCCAAAATCTCTGCAAAACCTCATCATAGACCGTTGGGAAGCGTCTTCCAAACAAAGAATTGAAGTCCTCATGTGGCCTTCGACCCACAAACTTAATGCGGAAACTTCTCTGCTGGCGAGTTTGATCGAGCCTCCAACAGCACTGGCGATAGATCCCGAAATTTTTTCATGGCCGAAAAATCTGCGACGGCCTTGGTCGTCAATGGTCAGAGACGCAGGTTTGCCCGAGTCGTGCAAAAGGACTGCCAATTTGAGCAACCACATTCGTTTTCTACCTGGAACTAGCTGTTCGTTGAGATAACTGAGAACGGTTTCGGACAAATCTCCGAGAATTTCCGGCAAATGGGCGATAATCGATTCCAGGTTCTTCAGGGTCGAAAGAGTGTGCCGCCAGACATCGAGATGATGAAATCTGTTTTGCTCAAATCCAAGTGTGGGGATTAGTGCCGGAAACATGCTCCATAATAATCCAAACTCGGCCATCTCAGACACTATACTGTGGCTATTCTCCGAAGACAGAATGACCGTCAGTTCATCCCTCATGCGTTCACCTGAAACAAGTTCGATGGTGTGCGCCATGTTTTTGATTTGCAGTAGCGTTCCACGGTCGATACCGAAATTGAGTTGGGCCTCAAATCGAAACGCCCGAATCATTCTGAGTGGATCACTCTCAAATGAAGTTTCTGAGGAAATTCTAATTGTGTGACCAGCTAGGTCATCCCGACCTCCGACCGGGTCAATTATAGCCTCGGAAAAGCGGCCGGCTAAGATGTCCCAGAGATGCGCCGCCATTGAATTAATTGTAAAATCGCGAGCGCAAAGATCGTCTGAAATGGTTGGGCCCTTGAATGTGGAAACGTCTATGACACTGATGGGAGACATCGGCGCCACAACTCGCCCAACTCTGCGAACTTTGTCCAAAGGCACGAAGGTTGCATTAATAGACAATGATCCTGCCAGCAATCTCGCTAACTCGTATCCGTCTCCATCAACAGCGATGTCGAAATCTGATATTGTACTTCGCCCAAGTAGAGCGTCGCGAACGGTTCCCCCAACTAGGTAACTTTCGTTGCACAGTTCCAATAATTTGTGAAAAATTTCCTGGAAGATTTGTGCCTGAAAAAAATGATCAGGACTCATAGCGCCGGGGTGGAATTTCGATCAGTCTTGAAAGACCCGTTGGCCACGAGATCACATCTGGGCATGAACGAGTTCAAATCTAATATTACCAACTATTGGAGATGCTGTCAGAAGTAGTGGAATTCTGTTTTCGTCATTGGAGATCCAAAGCTTCCCCCTGGCAATTTCTTTGGGTTCCCTTCCAATCTGTTCCAGCCGCAAGTTCATTCGAAGCGCATATTGAGTTCCAGCTTTGACTTTTACCAATTCGGCGCCGTCGGGATAAACATGTAGACGAGCCTTGTCTTTTCCATCGTAAATATCGACAAACATGGGTTTGTCAAAATCCTTCTGATTACGGAGTAGATAAACAGCGGAAATGGGATCACGAAGTCCAGACACTTTTTCCGAGTGACTTTCCAACTCTCCACCCTTATTCTTGTTGACCAAAACAGTCTGCTTCTTGTGGTCGAATGAAAGATCAACAACTTCGGAACGGAGAAGGTTGGATTTCAGGTGGAATCGATAAGACTCTGGAAGGAAATTCCTTGTAGAGAAAGTGGCCCGGATTTGACTCCAAATCTCGAGGATAGTCTTTAAAGCTCCATCAGAGACTGCCTGGGCTAAAACGCTTACTTTGCCGTCCTCCGATTTCATGGTGATGTCTCCGTGCCCTGCCTTTGATCCATTCCATGTTACTTCATAGCGCAGAACCTCCGAGCGGTCTTTAGCTAAAGATGTTAAAGACAACAACATAACCAAGGCCAACGCAGTAAACAGGATTCTGCCAATCTCAAATTTCAATTGAGCCTTCTCCAGTGGAACTTTTTGTTTTGTTCGGGCATAGATATCACCAAAGAATCCGATGCTATCTCAAATGGCCATTTTACGGCGTTCCCGGCGTCATCGGTAATATTGATCTGGTCTTTGTCGATTGAATACTTTCCCTGACGGCTTTTTACACTGTCCGATTGTTCATTGTCTAAACGAGTAAAATTGATCTTACCGTCATCGGTAAATTCAATCTGGGTCTTGGTCAGATCTTTCGGATTTTGGCGATCTCCCTTATCGTTAATCTGATAGAGCAATTCCCATTTACCCAATATGTCCCGACCTGAGGATCGTACCCCGGAGGCTGCTTGGTCGGAATTTGACGGGGCATTGCCATCAAGGCGAGCGTTTTTAGGGAGTGAGGCAGTTAGGCACGAAACACAAACAAATGCTACAGCAACAAAAACGCCGATTCTTATTATTTTTATTATAGCGGTCATACAGATGTTTCCAGTTCCACTGGATAAAATGTGAAGCGTTCACACAATCGGCGGCTGACTAAGCTATCTCCAACTACCAAAGATTAGGGAGAGGTTTGTCCTGCAGATTTTCTGCCGTCTGTGATACCACAACTGGAACGGTCTGAACAGGATCGGCTCGAGCAGTTACCGTAGCCTCAGGTTCAGTTTTTTCCGGCTTGGCCACAGCAGGTTTTTGCACAGGGAACTCACCTCTGGCTAGCCTGGTTAGAAAACCATGGTCTATAACAATGCAGTAAGAACCAACACTCAATGTGTGAAACACGGCTTCAGCGTCCTGCCAGTCCAGCCCAAGGCAACCGTGAGTCAATCGACCTCCGGTAGCCTCGGCGTAGTGGATGTACCTCGATCCATCTACGACCAATTTGTAACGGAAAAATCCCGGAACGCGCCGATCTTCCCATCTCGCGGGTATTGGCTCTCGCTCTTCAATGAAATACCAGTCCGGTCTGATCCAATCATCGACCGCAACCTTACTCTTGATAGGAAATATACCAACCGGAGTCTCAAACGCCCCTACATGGGTTTTACCTTTTCCTATGGCTACAGGACCAATGCGGAGAAGCCTGCCGTCCCTACTGTATAAATAGAATTGATAATTTCTTTTGTCTATAACGACGAACGCCTTGCCGTTCTTGTTCTTGATCAGTCCACCAATATCTCTGGCCTCAATTAAGACCCTTTGTATCTGTCCCTCGTCGTGCATACGATGGCCATAATAGTCGTCATACATTTGGGGTTGAGACTGGGTGGAAGTATTGTCAGGCTGGGTAGCCGTGCGCGCCGCCATTTGCTCCTGGAGAATTCTTTCTGCGTCCCTGGAGTCATACTGTAGGTTGGGCGACGGGTAGCCGGGGTAATCACGGTAATTGGAAGAGCCTTGATTCGAGGAACGGGGACCATAACTCTGAGCATCACTATAATTGTAAGGATCGCTAGAGTAAACTGAGTTATCGTAATATTGAGCATAAGCCGTTGAAACAGCTCCACAAAATATAAACAGTACTACTCCGCATTTTATAAGGTTACGCATGGTTAAGACCCTCTTCTCCATGGTTACAGAGAAAAACACCTCATCAAACTGAAATCACGTTTTGTATAAAGTAATTCATATATGCTGTCAACCCACAAGGAATTACAGGGCAAACTGAATCACTGTAGAAGCCCATATTTCTTCATTTTGTACTGAAGGTTGCTCCTGGATATTCCCAGGATCTTCGCCGCCTGAGCCTGGACATGTCCGGCCTTTTTTAGGGCGTCTCTTATCATCTTCTCTTCAATGGCGTCTAGTGCGTCCATTAACCCGGAGTTTTCTCCCACGTCTAAATCATTTACCTTCGCTCCACCGGCGACGGTTCTTATTTGGTTAGGCAGATCTTCCGGGCCAAGCGAACGTCCCTTTGACATAAGAATAGCGTATTCAATCGCGTTTTCCAATTCCCTGACATTTCCCGGCCAGGAATAAGAGCAGAGGATTCTCATGGTTTCCGGAGGTATTTCAGGTAACTGTCTGTTCATACGTTTACAAAAGTTGTTCAGAAAATATGATGTCAACAGTGGAATGTCCGTTACCCTGGCTTTGAGGGGAGGCATGACAACCTGGACAACATTGAGCCTGAAATACAGGTCAGATCGGAACAGAGCGGCCTCTACCTGATGCTGAAGGTCTTTGTTGGTTGCCGCAATAAGTCGTACGTCAACACGAATGTCGCGGTTTCCACCCACTCTTTGAAACTCTTGTTCCTGAAGAACTCTGAGAAGTTTGACCTGAAGATTAAGAGACATTTCTCCAATTTCGTCGAGAAACAGAACTCCACCATTTGCAAACTCGAATTTGCCTTGCTTGTTAGATATTGCGCCCGTGAACGCGCCCCTTTCATAACCGAACAACTCAGACTCAAGGAGGGTTTCGGGTATGGCCGCGCAGTTAATCGAAACGAAAGGTTGGAGTGATCTTGAAGAAGCCTTGTGGAGGCATTTGGCGATAACTTCCTTGCCGGTTCCAGACTCACCGCAAATCAGAACAGTGGCGTTCGTGTCGGCCACTCTCTTAACTATCTGGAACACTTTTTCCATCGCTTCAGAATTTCCGATTACTGATCCCCACACCTCATCTGAGTTAGACGCAATCTTGCGGTGGTTTTGATCCATGACTCTTTTCTGAACGGCCCTGGCAACCGCGCTCTTGATATCGTCGTTGTCAAATGGCTTCTGAATATGGTCTAATGCCCCTTTCTTCATTGCTGAAACGGCCTGGTCCACCTCAGCGAACGCTGTCATGAGAATGACCGGCAAACCAGGATCTGACGCAATAACCCTTTCAAGAAGCTCAACACCGTTCATTCCCGGCATCTTAATGTCGGTTAAAACAGCGTCAACTTGGAATTCCTTCAACTTTTCCAAGGCTTCATTACCCGAAGAAGCTGTTACCACCTTGTAACCTTCATCGGTTAACAAATCCTCTAGTACGAACAGGTAGTTTCTTTCGTCATCAACAACTAATATGGTCGCCATATTTTTACCTATCGGGTGAGCGTCTATTCTTTTACGGAGCCATGTCTGGGAAGAATGATCTCAATAGTCGCTCCTTCGCCTTCTTTGCTTGATACGGAAATCTCTCCATCATGGGCTGAAACAATGTTATGAACCACCGCCAGTCCCAGGCCTGTTCCCATCTGACTGGTTGTAAAAAACGGCGTAAAGATTTTGTTGAGATCCGCTTCTTTTATCCCTCGACCATTATCTGAGAAACGGATCTTGATAGTCGTCTTATCGCATTTGATGTGAACCCGGAAAGATCCCCCACTATCCATAGATTCGAAAGCATTCATGGTTATATTCAGGAAAGCCTGGTAAAGCAAATCTGAGTCACCGAGAATGACTGTGTCGTAATCGGATTCATCCACTTCATCTGACCAAGAGATATTCTTCGAGATAATTTCATACTCCAGTATGTTTTTAACACGGGTCACAACGTTGGTTAAATCAACCGGATTTGAGGCCGGAGCTTTGGGTCTAGCAAAATCTAGGAAATCTGTCAGAATGAGGCTAAGACGCGTCGCTTCCTCAAGAATGATGCTGGTGAATCTCTTGATCTTCGAAATGTCCGGATTGGATTTGCTGGCCAAGACCTCTGCTGAAGATCTTATAATCCCCAGCGGATTTCTGATTTCGTGAGCTATCGTCGCCAGCATTTGCCCGATGGACGCAAGCTTCTCAGACTGCTGAAGTTTTTCTTCAAGCTGCTTCTGTTCCGCTGCCTTATCCAAAAGTATCCTCTCGCCACGACGCACTATCAGTGTAAGCATGACGAAAAGAAAAGCCATCAAGCCGGTTGCGACCAAAAGAATTATTATTACATAACGCTGAACATTTACATATTGATCAGTGACATCCTGAGTTATCTGTATGACTCCGTAGATGGCCCCCAACATCCAATAATTGCCTGTTCCTTCACGGAGTGGGTAGTATGTGTCGGCAAGCCATACGCCATACCAGTTGGTGGCCGATCGGTCACCCCGCCTAATTTTGGTTTGATCTTTTCCATTGGAAAGAGCTTCGTCAACCGCTGGATTGTCACGCTCATATTTTCCTATTAGATCGTAATCAGTGCTGTAGACGATTTTACGATTCCTATCGATTATTTTGATTCGGTTGATCCGCAATCCGTATGTAAAATCCTTTATCAATGAGTCAAGAGCTCCAAACTGATCCCATTTCCTGAGGTCCATGGGTTGTCCGCGAGCCTTTAAGGGAGCGTAAAAACCTACAAAAATGTTGTAATTCAGATTCTCGGCCAAAAGACGGGCATAATTCTCAGCGCCCTTTAACAAAGTTTCCACGCTGCGGGTGTAAAGGAATGTCCCGAGTGCAAGCGTCACCACCGTTATTACTGCAAAACCAGAAATAATGAAGTATTTCAGAAGCCTGAAAGGCCCTCCGCTTGAAGTTTTGGGCCATTTACTGATCTTGTCGGTATTTCTTGATTTCATGGCTTCTTTATTGAACTTGAGATGTGGCTGGATGTGTTAGGGTATTTCTTTTAATCCATCTGGGCAGAAGTTAGAAGAACTGTCGAGGCTGAGTCAAATTAAGCAAATGCTGTTGCCGGCATTCAATCCGGACATTATTTTGGCTCAAGCGTTGCCAAGGTCTTCCGGGTCCATTCGTTCGAGTATCTTTGTTAGTTCCTCATCGGTCCGTTCCACATCTTCCGGTGTAAGCACAACCTTGGATTTTGGTTCGTCGGATTGCGCAGACTGAGTCATGCCCTGAATGACATCTTCGTTAACGAATATTGGAACCCCGGCCCAGGTAGCCAGAACCAGCGAATCCGAGGGTCGGGCGTCTACAGTCACCAATTTAGAATCGGCCGTTTTAATGTATATGGTGGCGTAATATGTATGTTCCTTCAGGTCATCGATTTCAATGTGTTCAAGATGCGAACCGGTTTTATCGATGATGTTTCTAAGTAGCTCATGAGTAAGCGGTCGTTGAAAGACATCTTTTGAGATTGCGCGCTGCAAGGCCATGGCTTCAACGGGTCCAATCCAGATATATAGTTCCCTGTCACCACTCTTTTCACGTAGAACAACGACAGGCTGCATATTCCTGGAATCTGAGGCGATACTTGATATGACCATTTCTTTGAAATTTTTTTTGGTCTTCATTTTATCCCTCTTTCATGGGTATTTTCTGAACAACATAGGCTATGGCGCTTCATAACCCAATGTCCTTACGTGCGTTTCGAAAGATCCTCTCTAGCCGTTCCCTTGACAACAACAGCTCGTGCCGTTTTAGTTCCAGTGTAATAGTATTGTCGTATCCAGACATCAGCAGCGCCCTGATTATACCCCTAAAGTCTACAATACCATCTCCGATTGGTAAATGCAGATCATCTTTAACTCCTGAACCACCAGAATTGTCGTGCGCATGAACGTGATGAATTTTGGCGCCAAGCCGGTTTATGATCTCGAAAGATCTGTTAATCTCGGTTAACAACTGGCCGTGACCTATGTCGAGCGTAATAGAGGGTTCAGGGATTTCCTCAAGGGCTAACGCCAAATCTGAAGCGGATTCAGACAGATTTTCCAGACTCAAAACGACGTGTTTTTCTGCCGCGTAGCAGAACAAGTCTTTTAGAAGCGCTTTTTTCTCGATAATCTGCGGGGCTTTGACGTATCGGGAATCCATCCAAAGATGTACAGTTAAAAAGGACGCCCCAAGTTGAAACGCCGAGTCTATGGTTTCTACAAGCGCTGGCCCATAGTTTTGCAGAAGATTTTCGAGACTATTGGGGTCTCCTTCATGAGGTCCGTGGGCTATCAGCGAGAAATCCGCGCTTGCAAATGGCTCAGTGTCAATATCCCGCCAATATTCTCGAGCTTCCTTATCCTTCAGAACCACTTCGCCGAAAGTGAATCCCGACTCTCTCAAAAATACTGCGTCGTCAACGTTCCGGACGTGTCCTCCAAAAAACATGAACCACAATCCTTCCTTGTACGATCCATGATGTCATCAGTTATCAGGCGCTATGTCTGTAAATTCAACTCAGGACGTTTCGTCTAGGGCTATTTCTGTGTCAGTCAGATAGCAGGCCGGATCCGGAGCCCAAATGTCACTATAAGCCGCCTCGGCCCTAACTCTGAAATTGCCGCCGCAGATATCCAGCCATCGGCATGCGGCGCAACGTCCAGTAACGAAATGTTTCTTGTCCTTGAGTTTTTGAAGAAATTCATCATTGGGGTCTGTCCATATCTCACTGAATGGCTTATTACGGACATTTCCAAAACTGAGGTGTCTCCAAAACTGGTCGGCATGAACCGCCCCATCCCATGACACACAGCCTATGCCTCTTCCGGAATTATTTCCTTCGTTCATTTTGAGAAGCTCGATTACCTGTTTCGCTCTGTCCGGGTTTTCGCGAAGCAGCCTCAAATAGATGTATGGGCCGTCGGCATGGTTATCCACAGTCAGTGTCTCGACGGCAAGGCCTTTTTTGTGGAGGTCCAACGTTCTGTCCATTATGAGATTCACCACCTCTCTCGTTTGATTGTGGTCCAAATCTTCATTCATCAGGTCTGCTCCCCTGCCGGCGTAGACAAGATGATAGAAGCAGATACGCGGTATATTGTGTTCTTCCACCAAGTCAAATATCCCGTTTATCTCCTGGAAGTTTCTTTTGTTGATGGTGAATCTGAGCCCTACCTTCAACCCTGCGGACTTGCAATGGTTTATTGCCCTCAATACTTTTTCGAAAGTCCCTTTAACGCCTCTGAAAGAATCATGAACCTTCTCAAGGCCGTCCAGACTGATCCCCACATATGACAGACCGATGTCTTTGAGAGCCAAGGACATCCTCTCGTCTATCAATGTGCCGTTTGTCGACAGTACTGCCCGCATGCCGGATTTTGTGGCATGACGAATCAGTGTCAGAATATCGGGTCTTATCAGAGGCTCGCCTCCGGAAAACAATATTACAGGCGAACCAAACGAGGCTAGATCATCAATAAGTTTGAAGCCTTCATCAGTTGATAGTTCATGTTGGTAAGATTTGTCCTCTGATCGTGAGTAACAGTGGACGCACCTGAGGTTGCAGCGTTGGGTTACGTTCCATACAACCACCGGCTTCTTGTCTTGAGAAAATTGAAGGAGATGTGATGGCAAGTCTTTGGACATTCGTCCATAACGTAAAGGATCTGACGCTTCCACTGCCCCACAATAGAGTTTTGATACGCCAATCATTAAATGACTCCTGAGAAAAAGCTACCCTGATAGTAAACAGTAATGTCTACGGTTGCAACTCGGGATTTGCCAAAAAGGCCTCGGTCAAAACCAACGATAAGTTTTATGCGTCGGTTTTTTGCGTCTTAAGAAAATCGTCAAGAATTTTGTTATGGTCGAACGCCAAGTCAGCGGGAAAATTGTTTTGGCCGAATACCTGAATTTGAGCCGCGTCGTCGCCGGCGCGGGGAATTCCTTTACCAGTCGCAACAAATACGGTTGAAATAGTGTGATACCGCGGGTCACGGTTTGGAGCTGAATAAACGGACAACAATTTAGGATCGGATATCTCGAGAGATGTTTCCTCTTTGGCCTCTCTTATCGCCGCGTCTTCCGCCGACTCACCGTAATCAATGAATCCACCGGGCAGAGCCCATCCATACGGAGGATTTTTCCTACGGACGAGAACAACGCCCCCTTCAACCTTAATGATTATATCCACAGTCGGAAGAGGATTCCTGAAAACTGATATGATAGAGCCACAATTAGGACAGATTAGTTGTTTTTTCATATGTAAGGTCCTTTGGGAAGGTCTACAAGTTCCGAAACAATTTTCCAGACTAGTTCTTCCGATCATCGTCGGATTTGTGGATAGTCAAAAAAATCGCAGCAAACAATTTTATTCCGAAGAGGGGTTGACAAACTGAACCACAATTGGCACTCATATACATTGAGTGCTAACAAGCGTCTGGCGCTCTTACTATAACTCAAAAAAAATCGGAGGTAATCATGAAATTTCGTCCTCTTTATGATCGGGTCCTCGTTGAGAGGGTCGAATCAGAGGAAGTAACAAAAGGCGGCATTATACTGCCCGACACGGCTAAGGAAAAACCACAGCAGGGTAAAATCATTGCAGTTGGTAAGGGCAAGAAAACTGAGGATGGTAAGGTAATTCCTCTGGAACTAAAAGAAGGCGACACAATCCTCTTTGGAAAGTATTCCGGATCGGAAATAAAAGTTGACGGTGTTGAATACCTCATCATGCGTGAAGACGATATTCTAGGTCTGGTAGAAGCCTAATAAATTAATAAGAAATCCAACCATTTTCACGTTAGCTAAAAACTCAACAAACTATATTCAAGGAGCAATTATATGGCAGCGAAGATAATTATGTTTGAACAGCAGGCAAGGGACAAGATTCTTAAAGGCGTCAATATAATGGCGGACGCTGTGAAATCGACTCTTGGTCCTAAAGGACGCAACGCTATTCTAGAAAAATCCTGGGGGTCTCCTACCGTAACTAAAGACGGCGTTACAGTGGCTAAGGAAATTGAACTGGAAGACAGGTTCGAAAATCTTGGCGCTCAGATGTTAAAGGAAGTCGCCTCAAAGACGTCAGATGTAGCGGGTGACGGGACAACCACAGCGACTGTGCTGGCTCAGGCCATTTATCGTGAAGGAATTAAAATGGTTGCGGCCGGCGCTTCGCCCATGGATCTCAAGAGAGGCATTGACTTTGCTGTTGGAGCGGTTGTTGTCAATCTCAAGAAGCTTTCCAAGCCCACCAAAGATAAGAAGGAGATCGCCCAGGTAGGGACCATCTCCGCCAACAATGACTCCACTATCGGCAACATAATTGCCGAAGCGATGGAAAAAGTAGGCAAAGAGGGAGTCATCACTGTTGAAGAAGCAAAGGCCATGGAGACATCTCTTGAGGTCGTTGAGGGTATGCAGTTCGATCGTGGCTACCTGTCGCCCTATTTTGTGACAGACGCTGAGAGAATGGAAGTTGCGCTCGATGAGCCTTACATCCTCATCAATGAGAAAAAAATCTCCAACATGAGAGACATGCTTCCGTTGTTGGAACAAGTCGCCAAATCTGGTCGGCCTCTGTTGATAGTGGCTGAAGACGTTGAAGGGGAAGCGTTGGCTACGCTTGTCGTTAACAAATTACGCGGAACACTGACAGCTTGCGCAGTCAAGGCTCCTGGTTTTGGCGATCGCAGAAAGGCCATGCTGGAAGATATAGCGATTCTTACCGGTGGACAGGTGATCTCGGAAGATCTCGGCCTCAAACTGGAAAATGTCAACCTGAATGATCTCGGTCGCTGCAAGAGAGTGACAATCGACAAAGACAACACAACCATAATTGACGGCGCCGGCGCAAAAGAGAAAATTGAAGGCCGTGTACGCCAGATCCGTACGCAGATTGATGAAACCACTTCAGATTATGACCGTGAAAAACTTCAGGAACGGCTGGCAAAATTGGTTGGCGGTGTCGCTGTCATCAATGTTGGAGCGGCCACAGAATCTGAGATGAAAGAAAAGAAGGCTCGAGTTGAAGACGCGTTAAATGCGACAAGAGCGGCTGTGGAAGAGGGCATAGTTCCTGGTGGCGGGGTCGCCTATTTGAGATGCCTGCAATCTATCACGGACCTCAAACTTGAGGGTGACGAAGCTGTCGGCGCAAAAATAGTGTTGCGGTCCCTCGAAGAGCCTATCAGGCAGATTGCAATCAATGCGGGCCATGATGGATCGATCGTTGTCGACAAGGTTAAGAATAAAGATGGAGCCTTCGGGTTCAATGCCTATAACGAGAAATATGAGGACCTGCTGGAGAACGGCGTAATTGATCCGGCGAAGGTCACAAGACTTGCTCTGCAGAATGCGGCTTCCGTCGCGGGTCTAATGCTGACCACAGAAGTTATGATCGCAGAGAAGCCCAGAGAGAAAGAAGCTCCTGCAATGCCAGGCGGCGGTATGCCCCCGGGTGGAATGTATTAATACGCTTCATGTGTTAATTGATAAGTTGGAAAGCGGCCAGAAACTCTGGCCGCTTTTTTTGTTGAATCGGCAATATTAGTTCCTTTCCTTATATTTTATGAGAGGTCCGAAAAACTCAGTTTCGCAATAGTGGCATCTTAAAGTTAGCCGGTTTTTGTCAACTACAAAAAATTTGCAAGGAACCTGTTCGTAATTTGTGATGCAGAAACGATCCGGGCAAACCACAACATCCCCTACATTATCTGGAACATCAACTTTGTGCTTTTCTGTTACACTGCCGTCTTCAATCCTGGAAATTGTAGCCATTGGAGCGATTAACGCCACCACGTTCAGCATGTTACGAGTCAGGCTGAGATTCTCCACTTTAATGATGTCTTTTTTCTCGAGCGAATTGGAATCAAAATTTATGCCGATTGCAATGATGTCCCCGGTCTTTCTGGCCAGTGCGTTAAGACCCAACACCTGTGAAATTAGAAGTGCCTTTCCCGCCGGTATATGATCTATGACTATTCCAGATTCAATCTTCGCAATAGTTATTGGGCGGTATTTCATGTTATGGCTCCAAGAATCAGGGCAAGGAGTGTTTCCCTAACCAAAAGTCCATTCCTCGCCTGTTGAAAGTAATAAGCGTAAGGTGTTTCATCGACATCCTGGGCAATCTCAGTAACTCTAGGTAATGGATGCATTATTTTCATTGTTGGTTTAACTTTGTCCAGCATTCCCGCTTCCAGTCGGTAAATACTTCTGAACTTCTCTGCGAGAGCCCTCTCCTGAAGGCGTTCCATTTGTATTCTTGTCATGTATAGAATGTCCACATCCGGAATATGGTCTTCTATGCGACTTGCCTCTACGAAGGAAATACCTCTCTTGCCAGCGGCTCGGGAACATTTGTCAACCAAAGAGCGCGGCATGGCGAGGTCCCTCGGGGAAATGAAAATAAGACGACAATCCTGATATTTCAATAGCGCTTCAGTAAGCGAATGAACTGTCCTGCCATTAACAAGATCCCCAACCATAGCCACGCAAAGTCCATCAAGGCGACCCTGTGTCTCCTTGATGGAGTACAGGTCGAGTAACGTCTGAGTTGGGTGCTGGTTAGGTCCATCCCCCGCGTTTATTACCGGTGAATCGGCTGCTTCCGCCGCAACTCGGGCCGCCCCCTTCAGGTGATGTCGAATCACCATAACGTCAAATCCGTAACCGTCATGCATCTTGACCGTGTCCCAGAGAGACTCATCTTTAACTGCCGAAGTTATATTGGCGTCATAAAAGCCCCCAATTTCGCCTCCCAAATTCCTCATGGCAACTTCGAAGGATGTACGCGTCCTGGTAGATGGTTCAAAAAACAGCATTGCTGAGACTTTGCCACGGCAGAGAGCCGATTTGTTGGGATGATTCTGGATTGCTGGAACTCGTCCCAGAATGTAGTCAATCTCATAGCGTGACAAGTCATTCATGGAGATGATGTCGCGTCCTTTGAAAATCATTGTAATAACCCCGGAATGTCAGTCAGAACATGGAGAGGAATCGGTTTGGTCAAACTTGAGACAATGATCCAAGGATTCACCACCGACAATGGTTTTTATCACATGGGCAGGTAAAGAAATATTCTGAAATGGAGACCAGCCGCAGCGGGTGAAAAGATCAAGATTGCCCGTCGGATTATTTTTTTCACGAATGATGGTTTTCATGTTCAAATCCAGAAGCGTAAAAGAAGCTCTAAACCCCTCTTTTATAGAACCTATATTAGAAGCAAGGGCCGGTGACAATATTCTGATGGGTTCTGAGGAGAGGATCTGAGCGATGCGCTGATAGTTGAAGTCGCAGTTATGAGTCAGCCAACCGACAAATGGACCAAGCGTGTCCAGATGAGGCATGCCAGGCGCTCCAGTAATTTTCTCGGACAGTAGATGTGGCGCGTGGTCCGACGCTAGAACTTGAATCTCGCCCGAACGAAGAGCCTCAACCATGTACTGCCGGTTCTCTTCAGATCTTATTGGCGGGTTACAGTTGAGAATGTAGGGGTCAATTTTGATTCTTCGTCCGTCAGCCGAATAACCTCCTTCGTCAACGCTAAAGAATAAATGGTGAGGCGTAACTTCGGTTGTAACGTTAACGGTCGAGTGTTTATTATAGGAAGTTACAGCCTCTACAGCGGATTTTGTTGAGATATGACATATGTGAGATACCAGACCAAATTTGTTGGTTAACTCGAGAATTCGTTCGACTGCGCTAACTTCAGCTTCAGGAGGTCTTCTTTTCCAGTGTTCCGAAAAGCTGTTGTGGTCGATCAACACACGAGGATCTTCAGCGTGAAAGAAAACCCGTTGCCCCCTGTAACGCCTCAAGACCTCTTCCAGGTCTGACCAGGAAGAAAAACCTGACTGGCTGGAATGAGTGTCAAGATAGACCTTGTAAGGCAAATTCTCCCACGGTTCAGATGTCAGGGTAACAGACGCGAACAATACCACTGGACATTGCGAATTCTTGGTGAGTAGGGATTTTTGTCGGAATCGTAGTTCATTATCCGGTGGAACAGGATCATTGGGCATTGCGGCAAAACATGTAACCCCCCCATTAATCGCCGCCCTTCCTGCGGTTTCAAATGTTTCCTTCAAACAGATTGTTTGCCATTTCTCAAAAAGGCTTTTGTTTCGTGGGTCCGGTTTTGGAAATTCTCGGGCGTGTACATGGATGTCAATAAAACCTGGAAACAGTATCAGAGATTCATTTTCTATGGATAAAGCAGGGGTTACGGACTCTATGGTCCCTTTCCCAGTGTCGATGACAACGCTGGTCGGTTTTATGCCATCCTCGAGGACTGCCATATATGATAGTTGCATTTTATCCATATTATGAATTGCTCAAACCTTGAATGATTGCCCGGCAAAAAGCAGGTAAATCCTCTGGTTTTCTGGATGTGATTAGAGCGCCATCCCGCACCAACTCAGAGTCTTCCCAAAGGGCTCCTGCGTTCACCAGATCGTCCTTGATCGCAACGTAAGACGTTAATCTTTTCCCGCGAACAACATCGGCGCTGATC
>JAZDKD010000458.1:0-2397 GCA_043803345.1 Pseudomonadota bacterium | reverse complement strand
AGAAAATCATCAACCCCCGCTTCTTTGGCGATCGCAGCCGCTGTCAATCTGTTGTCACCCGTGATCATGACGGTTTTTATACCCATGGAACGAAAACGTTCAAATCTATCTTTCAAGCCGCCTTTCACTATATCTTTGAGATGAATTACGCCCATGGCTTTTTCATTTTCAGCTACCAATAAAGGTGTCCCCCCCGAACTGGAAATCCTAGCCGCAGCATCCTGCACTGATGGTGGTAGATGACCGCCGACAAACTTGACTATTGCGTCATACGATCCCTTTCTTATTCTTCTGCCGTTAATGTCAACTCCGCTCATTCGAGTTTCTGCCGTAAATGGAAGGAATTTGGCGGCCGGCATTTCTGAAAGTGTGCGAGCTCTAAGTCCGTATTGTTTGGCAAGTACAACTATGCTTCTCCCTTCAGGGGTTTCATCCCCTAAAGAAGCCAATTGCGCTGCATCGGCCAAGTCTTCCACTCGTAATCCTTGGGCGGGAATGAACTCACTCGCCTGTCGGTCGCCCAGAGTGATGGTGCCGGTCTTGTCCAAAAGCAGAACATCGACGTCGCCTGCCGCCTCGGCAGCTCTACCACTCATTGCAAGAACATTTTTTTGTACAAGACGATCTATCCCTGCTATCCCGATGGCGCTTAAGAGACCGCCAATGGTAGTTGGTATGAGACAGACAAGTAGGGCCGTCAAAACAGTGATCGAGAATAAGGCTCCGGCATAGACGCCAAAAAACTTCAGGCTGAGAATAACTACCAGGAAAATAATAGTCAGCGCCGCCAACAAAATCGTTAGAGCTATCTCATTGGGAGTTTTTTGACGTTGCGCCCCTTCTACAAGATGTATCATGTGGTCGAGGAAACTTTCTCCAGGGTTGGTTGTGACGCGAACTATCAGAAAATCCGACAGGACCTTTGTGCCGCCTGTCACTGAATTCCTGTCTCCACCGGATTCCCTAATTACCGGAGCCGATTCTCCTGTGATTGCTGACTCATCTACGGACGCCACCCCCTGAATCACCTCACCGTCAGCCGGTATGGTCTCTCCGGCGGAAACGACCACCTCATCCCCTTTCCTGAGTTCGTCCGCCGGGACATCCTGTTGTACTAAGCCGTCCTGGAGCAGGCGATGGGCAATAGTGTGCGTGCGGGTTTTTCGCAAAGCGTTAGCCTGGGCCTTCCCCCGCCCTTCAGCAACCGCCTCGGCAAAATTTGCGAATAATACGGTGAACCAGAGCCAGATAGCGATTTGAAAACCAAACCCGACGGATTCATTGGCAGGTCCGAAAATTATGCTCGCCGTGGTTATGGTAGCTCCAACTTCGGTGACGAACATTACCGGGTTTTTTGACATTTTTAATGGGTTGAGCTTCTTAAAAGATTCGACAACCGCTTGACTAAGTATTTCACGATCAAAGATTGAAAGCGCTTTCGCAGTCATCTTGGTTCATCCTTTTAGAATAAGATATTCGAATGAGTCATAATATAATGTTCGACTATTGGTCCGAGAGACAGGGCCGGGAAAAAGGTTAATGCGCCAACGATCAAGACAGTGAATATCAGAAGTATCGTGAAGATGGGCCCAGATACAGGAAAGCTACCTTCACTCGGAGGGACCAGTTTCTTTTGTGCCAAGTTTCCTGCTAGCGCAAGGACCGGAATGATCATGAAAAATCTTCCCAGAAGCATCGCTGTTCCCAGAGTAGCCGCGTACCAGTAGGTGTTAGCGTTGAGTCCCGCAAAAGCGCTTCCGTTGTTCCCTGCAGCGGACGAGTACGCATACAGGATCTCACTGAAACCGTGCGGTCCCGAATTATTCAAACCCGCCAGACCCCATGAACTTATGACACCCAACGCTGTGAAGCCCAGTATACTCAGGACAGGGATCATGATGAACATTACGCTTGCTTTAACGTCATAAGCCTCTATCTTCTTGCCGATGTATTCGGGGGTTTTTCCAATCATAAGACCTGCAAGAAACACCGAGAGAACCACAAAAACCAGCATCCCGTACAAACCCGCCCCAACACCGCCAAAAATTACCTCGCCCAACTGAATGTTGAGCATCGGAATCAATCCTCCCAACGGTGTGAATGAATCATGCGTGGAGTTGACCGCTCCACAGGAAGCGTCAGTGGTTATAGTTGCGAAAAGGGCTGAATTGAAAATCCCAAAACGAACCTCTTTGCCCTCCATATTCCCCGAAGAAGCGTCGATTCCCAGAGCATGCATGTGAGGATTGCCCGTGCTTTCAGCCCACCAGCAGAAAATGAATCCGATCAGGAAGATGCTGGCCATTGCGCTCCATACCGCCCACCCATGCCGTTGGTTTTTTACGGTTCGTCCCAGATAATAGGTCAGCCCGCTTGGTATCAGGAAAATCGACATAA
>JAZDKD010000457.1:0-4100 GCA_043803345.1 Pseudomonadota bacterium | reverse complement strand
ACGCGCTGAAGGAGGTTTTTCCGGAACTGCTTTTCGGGGAAATCAACTTCACGCACATAGAGTCTTTTAAGGAGCATATCGCGGAATAGGGGCGCCGCAAACCCCCATTCCAGGCAAAGGAAGAGCATTTCGAGCGTTTTCACCTTCCAATAAGGAGGAGTCCTGAAATGCCCGAACTGCTTGGTTTCACGGAGTAAAAGAGCCTTG
This sequence comes from Pseudomonadota bacterium, assembly GCA_043803345.1. Classification (GTDB taxonomy): domain Bacteria; phylum Desulfobacterota; class Desulfomonilia; order Desulfomonilales; family Desulfomonilaceae; genus CAJBEZ01. The sequence continues at coordinate 3,893 of JAZDKD010000457.1, read as the reverse complement.
CACAACAATCAGCCCTAAATAGGAAGCTTCCTTGATTGCTTCCTTGATTTTGTGTGCAGACTCGGGAATAAATATGCAAGCAAAATTCGGAAGTGCTGGAACAACAAGAAATGCTACGGAGACATGGAGTGCAGAATTTAGAAACTGAACCTTGTGGTAAGTGTGGTGTACATCTCATGTGTCAGTTACAATCTGTTTGGTCGCCAGTCTGAAGGCTTCTTGGTTTAAGTATGTGAAAAGGTCTTCATCCAGATATTCCACAAGTTTGGCAGGGTTGTTCGTCAAGAAGAATTGTATTGCTTTTTCTTTTAGTTGAGAAGACAATGAAGTCGCATATAATCTCCATAAGTCATGACTCTTGTTAGCTTGAACGCTTGCGATTATTTCAGGATCCTCGACAATGCTCTCCATGTATTGTTTCAGGAGGTTCTTGTCGTTGTCGCCAAGCGCAATGTCATAATTCGCGTTTATCGCTTCGATTACCTCGTCTATTGTTGCGTATTGCATTGTTCTTTTCGCTTTCGCTACGGGCACCTTCTGGGTCTCGGGCTTTGTCTCACGCTTCTCCAGGCGTATCTTGTGCGAAACCATGTATACTTTTTTGAGCTCTTCGTCTAGCTTGCCTCCTTTCCCTATCGGGTCGATATATTTGGCAAGGTAGTTCGTGAACAGGTAGAAGTTTCTCATTTCCTTATCAGAAATCCTGAAGAGATTATCCATGTATTTGAAGGTGTCATTAAACCTGTTCAGCTGGCTTCTGAAGGCCCGAAGCTCTGCTATTTGCATTTTCTCAACGTTCTTCATCACTCGTAGCATGACTGACGCCGCACTCGTAGCTTGGTCCGAATGGAAAATCGCCCTCTCAAAGTCCTCAACATCTGCTTTTGTGAATACACCCTGTCCAAGAAGCTCATTTTGTAGTCTTGGCAGATCGCGGACATCGACACCGGAATAGTCATTTACCTCCTTCTTGAATTTCCTGAACGCCGCGATTATCGCCTCGTATGAGTCGGTGAAGTCCACAACCAGTGTATCGGTCTTACCGACAAGGACACGGTTGAGCCTGCTTATTGTCTGGACTGCGTTTATTCCGCTGACGGCCTTGTCTAGAAACATGGTATGTAGGTATGGCTGATTGAACCCGTATTGATACTTGTTCGCCACGATTATGAATCGGTATTCGGGCGTATTGAACTGGTCTTCTATTTCTTCATCGATTTTGTTCATGTTTATCTCAGTGAAGCTGTCTTCCCTGCCCGCTAGCTTGACTGAGCCGGAGAATGCAACCAGCGTCTTGTAGGGCAGTTTTCTTTCCTTGAGCACCGCGTCTAGTTTCAGCTTATATTTTGCCGCGGATTTCCTGCTGCTGGTGACAATCATCACTTTTGCCATGCCGCCAATCTTGAATGTCGACTGCGCCTCGAAAACACGCAGGAGGATATCTATTTTTTCCGCGATTACGCTGTCGTCCTCAAATGCCTTTGCCTTGAGCTTCTTTGCCACTACCATAGGCGGATATTCGTCCTCACCACTGACCTCGCGGCTCATCTTGAATAGGGTGCTATAAGTCACCACGTTTTCCACTACGTTGAGGATGTAGCCTTCCTGCTCAGCCTGATCCATAGTATAAACGTCAAAAGGCCTGCCGAACATCTCCAGAGTTTTGTCGCTTGGAGTCGCTGTTAGAGCAATAAAAATAGCATTCGGATAGCTTTTCTTGCTAATGCCCTGCAGCAACTCTTCCTGTGGATCGATTTCTTCATCAAATTTCTCCACCATGTGCTTGTGAAGCTTGCCAGCCTGCGAGCGGTGGGCTTCGTCTATTATGAAGCAGATCTTCTTACCCTTCTGAGTTGTGAGCAGCTCATCCAGTTTCTTTACCGAAAACTTCTGAATGGTGGTGATTATGACCTTGGTATTTTCGTTAAGCGCCTTTGCCAGCTCGGTAGTGGTCTCTGCATGGGCGATAATACCTGGCTGTGGTTCAGATGGCCCTATTGTACCCTTTATCTGCCCATCGAGGTTTATCCTGTCAGTCACCACTATAAGAGAATTGAAAAGGTGTCTGTTTTCAACATGGGCATTTCGCAGGAACTTCTGCATTACTGCTATGGTGTAGCTCTTGCCAGAACCTGGCGAGTGCTGGATGAGGTAGCGCTTACCCAGTTGCTGTTTTTTTCTGAAATGCGCGGTTAAGTCGCCCATCAGGTTGATGACAGTCCTGCGCTGGTGGTATCTTGGGAACAGGAAGCGTCTGTACTTCTTACCTGTCTCATCCTTCTCCTCGAAGCAGAACAGGTAGGCCTCTACTATCTCAAGCAGGCTTTCAGGCCTCAGAACGTCATGGTAAAGGTAGTCAACAGCAAACTCATTTTCCTTGGTCGGGTTTTGTATATCCGTATTGAAGTGGACAAAATCGCTCGCTGAATTCTGTATAAATTGAGTGGCTATCTTTGCTTCCTCCAAATCACACGCCAGATGTAGGAACGGCACATTGAAAATCGGCCCTTTCTTATCTCTCTGTGCGTATTGGTGGACAGCATCATCCACAATCTGCCCGTTGAACTGGTTTTTCAGCTCAATCGTGATGATCGGAAAGCCGTTGAGGAAAAGCACCACGTCTATGGACTCCATCGTCCCATGGAAGGCAAACTGGCGCACATAGCTGAATATGTTGGACTGGTAATTCCTCATCTGCTCTGGGTTGTAGCTGGTTTCAGGCTTGAAATACACCAAACGGAAGTGCCGCCCACGCACCTCAACACCATTTCGCAGCAACTCAAATATCTTCTTCGTTTCCAGCTGCTTAGCTATTTTCTCCTTGAATATGCTCAACCAGTCCTTACCCAAGTCAATTTTCAGCTCGTTCAGCTCATCCTTCTGCGTAGTTTCCAGAAAACGGATTAGCAATTCGTCATCTATCAATGATTTCAAGTCAACATTACTAGCTATGCGCTTGATGTATGTCATTTTGGAGTTTTGGAAAGGTTTTTCCAACTCTGCGCAGAAGTGGCTCTCAAATTCCTTCTCAGATGGGCGAGTCATAATTTCAGCTCACTTTGACTTTTCCAGTCACTACTTCGTAAATCAGTGACTTTTGGTATTCCTCAAGCTTGGTTATTTGTGTTTCTATGGTATTAATAGCTTGGTGGAGTTTGGCGATTTCTTTATTGAGATAGGTCGATATTACTATTTGTATTTCGTGGGGTGGATTTGGGAATCTGAAGTCTACAAATTTTTCTTGATAGAGGTGATTGATAGTGGAGCCAGTTTTTATGTAGTCTATCCACTCTGTAAATATAGTGGAATTCAGAATCCAATATAGATAATCCGGATTATTTTCTTTGGTTGTTGAACGAACAACAAATATCCCACTATTGAGTGTTGCTTTACTGACCAAATTTTTTACTACGGCGATTTTCCCTATGGTTCCGTCTTTTGTAATAAGCAAATCTCCATTCTTTAATTGAATGTATGGGTCTTCTGCCCATCTTTCCTCATCGACATGATAGCAGCTATCCCAATTAATCGATCCATTAGAAAAATCAGTGCCAGTTACTAAGAAAGGGCCCGCATCCTTATATTCTTCAGTAGTTAATCCCTGCCAACCGATTCTTCCTTTTACGTATGAAACTTCTTTTATTCTTTTTAATTTCCAAGACTCCGGTATATTGCCTATCCACTCAACCCCAGAATCCTTCATCTTCGCCTTCGGGTCAAGCCCCTTGGTAACTGCGTTGTGGATGAGCGATTTTTCGTGCTCTCGCAGAAGCTCGATTTGATTGTGTTTGAGGTCAATGATCTGCTGGAGCTTGGAGGTTTCGGAGTCGAGAAAGACGACTGCCTTTTCTTGTTCAGTATTGCTAGGAAGAGCAATCTTTACTTGACTTATT
>JAZDKD010000456.1:0-5788 GCA_043803345.1 Pseudomonadota bacterium | reverse complement strand
TTTTTAAAAAAGAAATGTTAACACGAGGAGGCCCTCCGGACGGTCTCCTCTTTATTGTCTAAAACCAACGTAGACGAATTCCTTAAGTCCGCTACTGAAATAAGTCAACGCGCCTATTTCATTCGAACGATACTTGAAACTCGTAACCATTTGGATTCCAATCCTTTTCGAGAATCCTCGTGGCGGTAAGAAAAAGGCTCTTATGATCTCTGGCTGTTCCAACACGAGGTGGATCTTCCGGTAAAAGATCACTTCGGCTTTCAAAAATCGACTCATTAAAATATTTGTCCAACACTTCCGACAGTTCCCCGGCAAACTGATTATTTTTGGGATAAGGCGGCCTACAGACAAACTTCTTGCTGATGTAAGGCCTGGCGACCTTGACATCTACCAAGAAACCCGGCTTGTATGTCACTGTGGCCAGAAGCGAGCCGCTGGTAAAAATTCTAAGAGAAACTGTCATGTGAACTCCTTTTTGAATAGTACAAAAAGATGTCCCGATGTCAAACTGTCGAGCTTATAGCCTTTTGCTTCGATCTGAACAAAAACGAGTCCCTTGACAAAAGAATTATATGAGTTTAATGAAACCTAATTTTAGAGGGGTTGAAAAGAGATGAACGTCAGGTTCGAGAAGTCATCCTCTTTGGCGGCTTTGAAATCGGATGGGAGTCAGGAGCGTTTTTATGGAGCCTAGTCCAGCACTTGTTAAGGGAAACAGAGAGTCGGACAGACCATATAGAAGAGTAGACTGTGATCATTACAGCGAGTGTTTAAACATAGCGCTAAAATGTCGCTGGTCTGATTTTTCTTGCATGGAATGTACGGCCTATTCACGAACTAGATTTATAGAGCAAGCGACTGGGTCCGAAGATTTTTGGTGAGGGGCTTCCTAAATCCATCACATTTCAGTGGAAAAATTCATCTAACAATTTTATTATATTTTAAATTAGGCTGGGTGGAGCCTCCTGGGACCATTGACAGGAAGGCGCCTGGCCTTTTGTTTGTAATGCCGCATGCGCCACTTTAAGTCGTTTCGGAGGATGTATGGGAACACTACCAAAAAACAAAACCGGGTTCGAGCAGTATGATGAAGCCAAATTGGGCTTTGGAGATATCTTTACCGAGCATATGCTAACGACAAAATATTCCGCGCCAGATGGAGGTTGGGGAACGCCTCAGATAGTCAAGACAGAAAACCTGTCTTTGCATCCAGCAGCGATGGTCCTTCATTATGGACAGCAAGTCTTTGAAGGGCTTAAAGCATTTGCCGGCCCAAAGGATGAAGATATTTTACTTTTCAGGCCAGACATGAATATAGCGCGATTCAATAGATCCTGTGAACGGATGTGTATTCCTCCTCTGGATCCAAAAGTATTCATGACTCATATGGCTGAACTTCTCCGAAAGGATCGTGATTGGATACCCAGGTCCGCCGGGACTTCTCTTTACATAAGGCCGACCGTTATCGCAATTGATGCGCATTTGGGGGTCAGGCCATCAAGGAAGTACTTATTCTTTATAATAATGTCCCCTGTTGGAGCCTATTACCCTGAAGGCTTTGAACCGGTCAAAATAATGGTAACGGACAAGTATGTTCGAGCGGCCATCGGAGGGGTTGGCGAGGCAAAGACGGCCGCCAATTACGCCGCATCGTTGTATGCGGCGGAAGAAGGACATCGTGAAGGATTTACTCAGGTTTTATGGCTCAACGCTGTAGATAAGTCATCGATTGAAGAAGTCGGCACCATGAACATTTTCTTCAGGATTGGCGACGAGATTATAACGCCGAAACTTAGCGGGACCATACTTCCGGGTGTCACCCGAGACACGGTTCTTCAGCTTTGCAGGGACAAGGGTATGAAGGTGTCGGAAAAAACTATATCAATCAATGACGTGGTTTCGGCGGCCCAATCAGATAACCTTCAGGAAATATTCGGTTCTGGAACCGCTGCTGTTATCTCTCCTGTTAGTCAGTTTAGATATAGGGGAAAAGACTACGTTGTCGCTGATGGAAAAACAGGGGCCGTGGCCCGAGAACTTTTCGACGAAATTACCGGTATTCAGCTTGCTAAGAAACCTGACCCACATGGTTGGGTTCACAATGTGGGGCGTCATCCCTAGAATACTTGCGTATTAAGGCCCCTTGTTGGAAACATCATCCTCTCGGATGAGTCCTTTTGTGCAATTCTTTGAGTCTAGTTTTTGCCACATGTGTATAGATTTCCGTGGTTGATATGTCCGAATGGCCAAGCATTAGCTGAACCGAACGTAAGTCCGCGTCGTTTTGGACTAAATGGGTGGCAAATGAATGTCTCAAAGTGTGCGGAGAAATTTCCTTTGTAATATCAGCTTTCCTGGCAGTCTTTTTGATAATTTTCCAAAAAGACTGACGGGTCATCTTGTGTCCTTTTTTAGTCACAAAAAGATGTTCACTCCTCCTGTGACCTAAAATTACAGGCCTCACGTTCTCATAATAATCGATTAATTTTTTTGACGCCACCAGGCCAAAGGGAACGACTCTCTCCTTTGATCCCTTCCCCATGACGGTGACACAGCCCATTTCAAAATCCAGCCGGTATGTTTCCAACCCGATTAGTTCCGAAACCCTTAATCCTGTGGCGTACAGCAATTCAATCATGGCGTCATTCCTGATACCTTCCGGGGATGACGTGTCCGCTGCCGAGATAAGCCGCTCAACCTCCATCTGGTCCAGATAACGAGGGATATTTTTTGTCATTCTGGGCGCTTCTATGTGTTCACATGGATTTTCATTGACCTCACCAGTTTCCGCGAGGAATCTGAAAAATCCTCTCAAACAGGATAATCTTCGGGCTCTGGTCCGTGTTGACAGTCGTTGCCGATTTAGGAGATCGAGAAAAAGCAGAATGTGTTCCTTCTCAATAGAGCTCGGCTCTAAGACTTTTCTCGATTTGAGAAACATCGAAAAGTCCTTGAGGTCCGAGGAATATGACTCAACTGTAAGTTGTGCTAGGCCTCGATTGACGAGGGTATGATCCAAAAAACTAGTTATGGCCGTTTCGATTTGATCCAAATCGGGCAAGGTATCCTTCTTTCAAACGAACTAAACATCATGTTTCCTCTGGCGGCGCCAATGGGCGGCTTCAGAATGAAATCTGAGTTGGAGTCAACTTTTCAGATGACATGCTTTCCATTTCGGTAAGATGGGTCGCCAATTTCTCTTTGATTGAATCTAGTTCGTCAAAATCAATTATTTTGTTTCCTTTTTCGTTTTGGACATAAAATATGTCCGCAGCCTGATCAACCTCAGTGGAAATTTTTGCAAGGACGATGGTCAGATTAATCGCCCATAGTTTTCTGGTGATGTCATATAACAGCCCTGGCCGGTCATGCGCATAAACCTCTATTATGGTAGAGCTATCAGATGTCGAATTATCTATTTCGACTTTTGTGGGAAAACGTGGGTTAGAGGTTCTCGTGAACACGCCCCGAGACTGTCTCCTTGACTCAACCAGTGTGTCAACGTCCGTTTCTCCGGATATGACTTTCTTGAAATCATTCTGAAAATTTTCCCATCTTGCTAGATCATCCAAAGGACCTTCAGGGATATCATTCACATGCAGGGTTGAAATCGCCAGGGGCCCGTTGAGGTGAGTCCATGAACTAAGTATATTTATCTTGTTGTAGAAAAGGGTTCCTGCAATCTTGTAGAAAAGGCCCGACTGATCTCGCATTATGAGGGTAATCGAACTATAACCGGGTTTTCTGTGGTCTGTTTTGTGGGCTATCAGATCACTGAGACAGAGAGTGTCTTTCCCTGTTTCAGCCAATCTTTTTTCAACTTGCATGAAATGATCTACAATCACTCCTGGATAAAAATCGAGGCAGTAACGAGGAGTAGCCCTGGCGAGAAACTCCTCAAGGCGCTTACCCCTGTTTTTTTCAGGAATAAGATCCCAAACCACTGTCTTGATCTGTTTCACCCAATCGGAAAGATCGACTCCCCCCACTTCTTCACCTTCAATAACATCAAGCGTCCGGTAATAGAGTTCTTCAAGAAGCATTTTCTTCCAGGAATTTATGGCCGTTGGACCAACCGCTTTAAGATCAGCGTAGGTTAGCAAGAGTAACAAGTCCAACCTTCGCTTCGACATTACGTTCTCCGCAAAACGGCTAATCAGAGATTCATCGTGTATATCCTTCTTAAATGCCACATGAGTCATGGCAAGGTGGTTCCTGATGAGGAAGAGCACATCGTCGATATCTTCTTTTGGAAGGGATAGCCGCTCAAGAATAGGTCCAGTGATCTTTTCGCCGCGTATGTCGTGCCCGGAACCGCTCCCCTTGGCTATGTCGTGGAATAGCGCAGCAAGTCTCAAGACAACAGGGTTGTCGAGCTTTGCAAATATTGTCCTCAGGAACGACTCATCTTCCGCGCCATTTGACCGTTCCAGAGAGTCTATGTTTTCCAGGACGGCTATCGTATGAAGATCGACGGTATACTGATGATAAACATCATATTGAGGAAGGAACCTTATTCTCGCGAAATCGCAAATGAAAAGCTCTAAAAAACCTACCTTCATCATGGTGTTTAGTGACTTGGCTACGTGTCGTCCGCATTTAAATATTTCTAGAAACAATTGATTCTCCGAAGGACCAGAGATCATTTCGGTATTGAGCTCCGAAAGCTTCAAGCGAATCAGGTCCACCAACCTGATATCCATATCACATCCTGTCAGCGCTATGAGTTTGAAGGCCTGGAACAACTCCTTGGGATCTTTCCCAAAATCGTCGGGGACTAAATAATTGATTCCTCCTGCCCCTATATAAAATAATGATTCCAACTGAAGCCTTTTGACACTCGAGACAATTTTTGGTCTCAAGAACAGTCTGGCTCTAGCAAGAATCTGGCGTCCAAAGAAATCCATTGTGGCCGCGTGCTTGTAATATTCTCTCATGAAATTTTCTACCGCAGGTCTTTCAGGTGATTCGAGAAATCCCATATCCTGAGCTATGACAGCCTGACAATCGAACTTCAGTCTGTCATCCCGCCTTCCTTCGATGAAATGCATGCGAGTCCTTATCTCAGCCAGGAAATCGACTCCTTCCTTGATTTCCGTGATGGATTTTTCGGAACACAATCCAACCACAACAAGATCATCAAGAGTTGCGCATCCAAAAATCATCCGGACGAGCCATGTCAGAAGCTGTATGTATCGCAGGGACCCCGGTCCTTCTTTGAGATGAGGTTCCAGCAGATAGATCGTGTGGCCGAATTTTTCCCTGGACTTTCTTATCTCCGCCTCAACTCTCAAGTATAAATCAAGTGGATCCGACTCTATGATTAGGCGTTCCCGCTGAGCTGCAAGTTCCCTGTAGATTTCGGGTTGTCCCCATACTCTCCGCATGTCCATCAGGGAAGTCAGCACAGCGAGGTCTTTGTCCGCCTCCTGTCTGCATTCGTTGACGGTTCGTACAGAATGGCCAAGTTCTATTCTTGCGTCCCAAAGAAGATAGAGGATGTTTCTAATGCCCCTGTATATGCCTTCAGGGGCATTCTCTGGACGCAAAAAGAGCAGATCTATATCTGAGTATGGGCTCATTTCCATCCTGCCGTAGCCGCCCATTCCAAGAAGGGCTATGTCATTTTTCCAGTACCCCAGAAAATGGTCACACAGTTGACACAAAAGTTCATCGTAAATGGGGTTCATTTCGAATCCCCGAGGAAATGTTCGCCCTTTTTCACGATAACTGTCTATGGCTTGGCGTATTCTCTGGATCTGTTCCGATCTGTCGTGTGTAGAAAATA
>JAZDKD010000455.1:0-2888 GCA_043803345.1 Pseudomonadota bacterium | reverse complement strand
AATTTCGGAAATTCACAGATCATTCCGGATACTCAAGCCAAGCCTTGAATAACCATCGACTTTCCTCAGAGATTACAAAAAATGAGCCTCTTTCAATTAGTATCTGACTTCAAAGCCCAGGGTGATCAACCACAGGCCATTGAAGCTCTTGTGAAAGGGGTTCGCTCCGGGATTCCGCACCAGACTCTCCTCGGAGTTACGGGCTCCGGCAAAACCTTCACCATGGCAAACGTCATAGCGCAGACAGGAAAAACATCGCTGGTTCTGGCCCCCAACAAAACACTTGCCGCCCAGCTGTTCAATGAATTCAAAGAGCTTTTTCCGCATAACGCTGTCGAATACTTTGTTTCTTATTACGACTATTACCAGCCTGAAGCTTATATACCGCAATCCGACACATTTATTGAGAAAGATTCGAGCATTAACGAAACCATAGATAAGATGAGACACTCAGCCACTCGCTCACTTCTTGAAAGGAAAGACGTTATAATTGTCGCTTCAGTGTCCTGTATCTATGGTTTAGGTTCTCCAGAAGCATATCAAAATATGCTCGTACATTTGATACAAACTGAAGAGACAGATCGGGACGAAATTCTAAAAAAATTGATAGAAATCCAGTATTCGCGAAATGACATGGATTTTCACAGAGGGGTCTTCAGAGTTAGAGGGGACATTGTTGAGGTTTTTCCAGCTTATGAGGAAGACATTGCAATCAGGATTGAGTTCTTTGGAGATTTAGTTGAAAATATTTCGGAGATTGATCCACTTAGAGGAAAAGTATTACGTCGTCTAGACAGAGTAGCCATATATCCCGCGAGTCATTATGTTACTGAAAAATCGAGACTTGTTGAGTCGGTGGACAAAATACTTGAGGAAATGAAGGATCGTGTTGATTTTTTTAGATCGGTCGGGAAGTTCATAGAAGCTCAGCGAATCGAAGAACGCACAAGGTTTGACGTCGAAATGCTGAAGGAAATGGGGTATTGTAATGGCATAGAAAATTATTCCCGATACCTGACGGGACGAGCGCAAGGTCAACCTCCCCCTACCCTACTCGAGTATTTTCCCAAGGATTCCCTATTCCTCATCGACGAATCTCACGTAAGCGTACCCCAGTTGAGAGGCATGTTCAGAGGCGATAGGTCTAGAAAGCAAACCCTTGTGGAATATGGTTTTAGGTTGCCGAGCGCCCTCGACAACAGGCCTTTGATGTTCGACGAATTCGAGTTAATAGTGAATCAGGCCATATACGTCTCAGCCACACCAGGACCCTACGAATTGTCAAAAACCCAAACTCACGTGGTGGAGCAAATCATAAGGCCCACAGGCCTGACTGATCCGGCCATAGAAATTCGGCCCGCATCAGACCAGGTCGATGACCTGCTCCATGAAATTCGTATAAGAGTAGAAAAAAATCACAGGGTCCTAGTTACAACTCTAACAAAAAAAATGGCGGAAGATCTCACGGATTATTACGCAGGTTTGGGGATTCAAATTGAGTACTTGCATTCTGAAATCCACACAATAGAGAGAATGGAAATAATTCGGGACCTTCGTTTGGGAAAGTTCGATGTGCTAGTAGGGATCAATCTATTGAGAGAAGGCCTTGACATCCCTGAAGTAGCGCTTGTGGCGATACTTGACGCTGATAAAGAAGGTTTTTTGAGATCTGAAAGATCCCTGATTCAGACGGCCGGGCGCGCAGCAAGAAACGTTGATGGTATCGTTATTCTTTATGCTGATAGAATTACCGAATCAATGAGGAAGACTGTTGAAGAAACAACCAGAAGAAGAAAGTTACAGATGGAATTCAATAAAGAGCATAATATTACCCCGGAAACCATCCAGAAAAATATCGGGGACGTCCTGTCATCTCTCGCCGAGCGCGACTACGTGACTGTTGAGACGGCCGCCGATGAAACCACCAAAGACATTCACCCCAACAAGATTCCCGCTTTAATGAAAAAGCTTAATAAAGAGATGTTCTCTGCCGCCAAGAATCTGGAGTTTGAGAAAGCGGCTGAGATTCGCGACAAAATTAGAGCCATAGAGAGCGCTGCGCTGAAATATGGAGCAGCCTAATTCCATTTTTTCAAAAAAAGATTTCGTGCCTAGAGCTCTGATTCTTCTATATCGGGTAGTTTGGGAAGATCCCCCAGCTCATTCAGGCCAAACATACGCAAAAACATTTTCGTAGTGCCATATAACAATGGTCTCCCCAGAACCTCGCCTCTTCCGATCACTGTAACCAATTCTCTTTCTATGAGATTCTTCAGAGGGCTGGAGCATTCAACACCTCGTATTCGCTCAATTTGGTTTTTGGTCACAGGCTGGTTGTAGGCTACAATGGCAAGTGTTTCGAGAGCGGCCCGACTGAACCTCCAGGGCTTTAGGTCCCTTGGAGCTTGAATCCATGGAGCAATTTCCGGCAGACTCCGAAATTGATATCCCCCCTGAACTCTTATTAGATTAAAACCCCTATTTCTCTCCAAGTATTCACGTTCCAATTCCTCGAGTGTTTTGTTGATCTCACCTCTTGAGGCTTCTGGAAGCGCCTTTTTGATTGAATCAAGGCTCAACGGACCGGGGTTGCAGAAAATCAAGCCTTCAATCACGGATTTTAGTCTACGATGGTCCAATTTCCTCGGTTCCTTGAGATCTACTTATCCTTTAATTTATAATCGATGCAATGAGACAGTGGAGTAAATTTTTCCAATATCCAGGGCCTTATTTTCATCGCTAGCTCTTTTATGCTAAAATTGGGTAATATATCTGACGCTGAACTAAATATAACACAAGGATAAAAAATGAAATTTGAGGAAGATAATCCCCAGAGAATTACGAGCGCCGAAATCGTAGTGGGAATACCTTCTCTTAACGAAGCAGCC